>NZ_NHPF01000072.1:0-169625 GCF_002252925.1 Halorubrum sp. Ea8 | reverse complement strand
AGTCGGACTGGAGCATCACGGCGTCGGTCGGCTCCACGACGACCACGTCGCGGCCGTCGCTGACCTCGGGTGCGAGCGTCTCCACGGCGTCTCTCGCCGCCGCGCGCGACTCGTCGAGCATCCCCTTCGAGTGCGGCGGGCGCCCGCTCCCGTCGACGTCCGGGATCTCGACGTGGCAGTTCGCGGCCTCCAACACCCGGACCGCGGCCTTCCCGGCGCCGGGGTTCGTGTAGGTGGTGTACACGTCGGGGAACAGGAGGACCTCGCGGTCGGCCTCGTCGCGGGGAACGCCGGCGCCGCCGCGGGCCTCGAACCAGTCCGTCAGCGTCTCAGAGCGGAACGTCGGCAGGTCGCGCTCCTTCGCGATTCCCAGGGCCTTCTCCATGACGAGACCGGCGCCGGGAATCTTCCCCGGGAGGTTCGAGAGCGGCGCGAGCTTCGAGCCGAGCGGCGCGAGCGACTCGAAGTTGCCGAGCAGTCGCGTCCGCAGGTCGATCCCGTGCTCCTCGTGGTGGGCGTGCTCGACCTCGGCCTTCAGCTTCGCCATGTCGACGCCGCTCGGGCAGTCCACCTTACACCCCTTACAGCCGACGCAGAGGTCCATCACCTCCGTGACGAACTCGTCGCCGGTGGGGTCGTCGGGCAGATCCCCCGAGATGGCGCCCCGAAGCATGTTCGCTCGGCCGCGAGTCGCTTGGATCTCCTCCTCCGAGGCGCGGTACGTCGGACACATCACCCCGCCGGTCGTCTCCTGTGGCCCCCGACAGCCGCCGCAGCCGTGACAGAGCTCGACCATCCCCTGCATCCCGTTGTCGATGGCCCACTCCATCGCGGGGTCGAAGCCGGCGTCGTAGTCGTACTCCGAGTCGAACCGGAGGTTCTCGCTCATGTCGAAGTCGCCGCAGACGTTCCCGGGGTTGAGCAGCCAGTCGGGGTCGAACGCGGTCTTGAGGTCGCGGAACGACCCCCAGAGCTCGTCGCCGTACAGCTTCCGGTTCCACTGGGTCCGAGCGTGCCCGTCCCCGTGCTCGCCGGAGACCGACCCGCCGAGCCGGACCACGGCGTCGGTGACGCGGTCGGCGATGTCGACCATCGCCTCGACGTCGTCGACCTCCTTCGTGTTGATCAGCGGCCGGATGTGGAGCACGCCGGGGCCGGCGTGCGCGTAGAACGTCGCGAACGTGCCGTTGTCCTCGAGGATCTCCTGGAACTCGCGGGTGTACTCGGGGAGGTGCTCCGGCGGGATCGCGCAGTCCTCGATGAAGGAGATGTGCTTCTCGTCGGTGGTCCGCGAGAGGAGGATCGGGAGCCCGGACTTGCGCATCTTCCAGAACCGGTCGCGCTGCTCGGCGTCGTGCGCCTCCATCGCGTGGACCGCGCGGCGCGGCTGGCTCGTCACGTCGGCGGCGCCCTCGCTCGGGTTCGACTCCGTCTCGGGCCGGGGACGGTCGTCGGTCGCGCCCACCCGGTCGGCGACGAGGTCCGCGACCTTCTGCTTCCCGTCCGCGTCGCCCTCGGCGTAGAACTCGACGAGGAGGACGGAGCTCGTCCCCTCGGGCAGCATCCCGACGACGTCGGCGAACTCCGGCGTGTCGGCGGCGAGCCCCAGCAGGACGTCGTCCATCACCTCGACGGCGGCGGGGTCGTGCGCTAAGATCGGCGCCACGTCCTCCATCGCGTCGAGGAGGTCGTCGTACGTCAGCAGCGCGACCGCCTTCGTGTGGGGGATCTCGACGAGCGAGACCGTCGCCTCGGTGACGGTCGCGAGCGTCCCCTCGCTGCCGGCCATGAGCCGAGCGAGGTTGACGACGCCCGCCTCGCCGTACTCGCCGCGGTGCTCGGCGAGCAGCCGATCGAGGTTGTAGCCGGAGACGTTCCGCTTCATCTCGGGGTAGCGCTCGTCGATCTCGTCGGCCTCCTCGTCGAGGATCCGGACGATTTCGGCGTGGATCCGCGGGAGGAGCGCGTCGGCGTCGACGTCGGCGGACTCGCGGAGGTCGTCGACGGCGACCTCGCCGAAGGTCGTCACCGTCCCGTCCGCGAGCACGACCTCGGCCTCCTCGACGTAGTGGTCCGTCTTCCCGTACTTCAGCGAGTGCGAACCGGTGGAGTTGTTACCGATCGCGCCGCCGACCGCGGACTTGTCGCGCCACGCCGGATCGGGCGCGAACTTCAGCCCGTGCGGCTCGACCGCCGCGTTGAGGTCGCCTACGTACGCCCCCGCCTGGACCCGGGCCGTCGCCGCGTCCGGGTCGGTCGAGAGCACGGAGTCCATCGAGTCCGTGAGATCGAGGACGACCGCCTCGTTCACGGTCTGCCCGGCGAGCGACGTGCCGCCGCCCCGCGGTAGCACGGGGATCCCCTCGGCGAAGCAGTACTCCTGGACCGCCGCCACGTCCGCGGTCGATTCGGGCATCACGACGCCGATGGGCGTCACCTCGTACGCCGAGGCGTCGGTCGCGTAGAGCCGCTTCGAGTAGTCGTCGAACCGCACGTCACCGTCGACTCGGCGTTCGAGCGCGGCCACGAGCTCCGGACGCTCGGTCTCGCCCCCGGTGTAGTCGAAGTCCCCCCCGTCCCGCGGGTCCGGGTCCGGCGTGTTAGTTGCCATGAGAAACCTTCACGGTCGAACTATGAAAAATCCCCTGACCCCGCAGAGCAGACGGGAACCAGAACCGGTCGGGAGCGCGAGCGCCCGCCGCGGCGAGCGGCGGGGCGGCCGCCGGAATCACCGACGCGCGGGAGCCGGCGGAACACCCATATATATCCCGTTGAATAATGACGTATGTCAGTCGCCGACCGCTCGACGTTCAAGCGTCGTCTCGACTCCCTCGGCGTGATCGTGACCGAGGGGACCGAGAGCGAATGCGGGGAACTGATCGACGAGGCCGCCGGCGACCCGGCGGTCGGGGTCGAGCTCGACGCCGGCTCCCTTCCGGACCGGATCGAGACGGACCCGACCACGGCCGAGTTCCGCGCGGCCCACACCGGCGTCACCGACGCGTCGCTCGGGGTCGCCGCGTACGGGAGCGTCGCGATCGAGGCCGACGCCGCCGGCACGGAACCGGTGAGCCTCTTCGTCGACCGCCACGTCGTCGTCCTCCGCGAGGCCGATCTCGTCCCGGACATGCCCGACGCGTTCGAGTGGCTCGGCCCGAAGGCGCGCGACGAGTCGGTCGACGTGGTGTTCGCGACCGGGCCGAGCGCGACCGCCGATATGGGCGGGCTCGTCCACGGCGCACACGGACCGAAGGAGGTGCACGTGGTGCTGTTGCGGGAGGGCGACGCCGGCGGACGCGACTCCGTGTCGTCGGAGGTGGCCGCCGATGAGTAGCGACGCGGCCAAGGGGGACCGCATCCGCGAGCTGATGGCGACCGAGGGCGACGCGGTCGCCGAGAACACCCGCGGGTTCAATCGGGGACGGTACGAGTCGACGGGGCGGCTCGACGACTACGAGGAGCTGAAGGCGGAGGCCCGCGAGATCAAGGAGGACGCGATCGCTCGGCTCCCGGAGCTGATCGACGAGGTGAAAGCGTCCGTCGAGGCCAACGGCGGCACCGTCTACGTCGCCGACGACGCGGCGGACGCGAACCGGTACGTCACCGAGCTGACCGCCGAGGAGCGCGACGCCGACCGCCTCGTGAAGTCGAAGTCGATGACATCCGAGGAGATCGAGGTGAACGAGGCGCTTGAGGCCGAGGGCGTGGAGGTGATCGAGACGGACCTCGGCGAGTGGGTGCTCCAGCTCGCCGACGAGGCGCCCTCGCACATCGTCGCGCCGGCGATACACAAGTCCCGCGAGGGGATCTCGGAGCTGTTCGCGGAGCGGTTCGACCTCGACGACCCGCCGGAGACCGCCGAGGAGCTCACGATGTTCGCCCGCGAGCGGCTCGGCGAGCTGGTCGAGGGCGCCGACGTGGGGATGACGGGAGCGAACTTCGTCGCCGCCGACTCCGGCACCATGCTGCTCGTCACCAGCGAGGGCAACGCCCGGAAGACGGTGAGCGCGACGGACACCCACGTCGCCGTCGCGGGCGTCGAGAAGCTCGTCCCGACCGTCGAGGACTTCTCGCCGTTCGTCGAGCTCATCGGCCGCTCCGGGACCGGGCAGGACGTGACCTCGTACATCTCCACGCTGACCCCGCCCGTCGACTCGCCGGTGCCGGACTTCGAGAGCGACGACGAGCCCCTCGCCGACGGCTCGGGCGACGACCGCGACTTCCACCTCGTGCTCATCGACAACGGCCGGATGGAGATGCGCGAGGACGAGCAGCTGAAAGAGACGCTGTACTGCATCCGGTGTTCCGCCTGCTCGAACGCCTGCGGGAACTTCCAGAGCGTCGGGGGCCACGCCTTCGGCGGCGAGACCTACTCCGGCGGCATCGCGACCGGGTGGGAGGCCGGCATCGAGGGGCTCGACGTCGCCGCCGAGTTCAACGACCTCTGTACCGGCTGCTCGCGGTGCGTCCCGGCGTGTCCGGTCGGGATCGACATCCCGTGGATCAACACGGTCGTCCGCGACCGCATCAACCGCGGCGAGGCCGACCCGGGCCAGACGGACTGGATGTTCGAGGAGCTGGTCCCGGACGAGGAGCCGGCCGGGCTCGACCTGGCCACCCGCCTCGTCGGCAACTACGAGACGCTGGCGAAGTGGGGGAGCCGGACCGCGCCGGTCGCGAACCGGCTCTCGGACGCGGGGCCGCTCCGTGCGCTCGCCGAGCGGGTCGCCGGGATCGACCGCCGCCGCGACCTCCCCGAGTTCGCGAGCGAGCCCCTCGTCGACTGGTTCGCGGCCCGCGGCGGCGCCCGGGTGCCGGCGGCCGAGGCCGAGCGCGAGGCCGTGCTCTACCCCGACACGGCGACGAACTACGTCGACGTCGACCGCGGGAAGGCGGCCGTGCGCGCGCTGGAGGCGCTCGGCGTCCACGTGCGGGTCCCGGACCTCCCGGGGAGCGGCCGCCCGCCGCTCTCGCAGGGGATGATCGCGACGGCGGAGTCGGCCGCCGAGGACGTGTACGCCGGGCTCGCGACTCACGTCGACGCCGGCCGCGACGTGGTCGTGATCGAGCCGAGCGACCTCGCGATGTTCCGGAGCGAGTACGAGAAGTTCCTCCCGGAGGCCTCCCACGAGCGGCTCGCCGAAGCCAGCTACGACGTGATGGAGTACGTCTTCGGCCTGCTGGAGAACGGCGGGGACCCCGCCGCGCTCCGCGCGCCGGCCGAGGGCACCGGCCCGGTGGCGGCCGGCAAGCGCGTCGCCTACCACCCGCACTGTCAGGCGCGGACGATCGGCGTGGGCGAGCACGCCACCGCGGTGATGGAGGCGCTCGGCTACGATGTGCGCGTCTCCGACACCGAGTGCTGCGGGATGGCCGGCTCGTTCGGCTACAAGAACGACTACTACGAGCTGAGCATGGACGTTGGCGAGCCTATCCGCGAGCAGTTCGGCGACACCGACCGCACCGTCGTCGCCGCCGGCACCTCCTGTACCGAGCAGATCGACGCGCTGCTCGGCGACGCGCCGATGCACCCCGTGGAGCTGGTCGCGCCGCGGGAGTGAGCGGCCGGGACGGGCGGTCGGGGTCGTCTCCGACGCTCGCCGACCCTCGCCGTCTCTCATCGACTCTCGCCGACCCTCGCCGCCGGCCTCATCGCCCCCGACCGCCGAGACGCCCGTCTGACGGGCGTCGTTCGACAACGAACGCTTAATAGGCGCGCTCCTGACCGTATGTGATATGAACGCGGCCCCACAGGAGATCACGTCGCTCGTCGGTCGTGAGGTGTACTCGAACAACGGCGTTTTCGTCGGCGAGATCGAGGACGTGCGCCTCGATCTAGACGCGCAGGCGGTGACCGGACTCGCGCTCGCGCAGCTCAACCACGAGCTGTTCGCCGGGCGCGTCGAAAGGAACACGGGCGTCATCGTCCCGTACCGGTGGGTACGCGCCGTCGGCGACGTCGTGCTGATCAACGACATCATCGAACGGCTCGACACCGGCGGCGACGACGAAGAGGAAGCCGAGATCGGCCAGTCCGCGTAGCCGATTAAAACGGGAGCGCGTCGCGGAGGCTGGTGAGGAAGCCGCCGCCCTCCCGACGCTTGCGGTCGAACACCGGGTACAGCGCGTCGAGAAATTCGGTCTCGTTCTCGAACCGGGTCTGTGGCACCTCGTTTAGCGCCTCGGAGATTCGGATCGTGCGGCCCTTGGCGTCGTACGGAATCGCGCCGTCCTCGAGCGCGTCGACGATCTCCTCGTCGGTCGCGGGGAACGAGACGCCGGCCTCCTCGACCCGCTCGTCGAGCACGGCGATGCCGAACTCGATCGCGTCGGGCTCTGAGGAACCGCCGCCGGGTGGGCGTGCTGCCATCGGAGGGTCGTACTCGCTCGGTCCTTTTTAAACCCATGCCCGCGCCGAACTCGCTCGGCGTCGTTCGGACGCGGTCTCGACCGGCTCGCCCCGGGGGCGCTCGACGCGGCTCACTCCGGAATCGACTCCTCGGGCGGGGCCGCGTCCAGCAGGGCGAGTTCCATCCCGTCGCCCGAGCGGTCGAACGCGGCGACGCTCTCCTCGTCGTACGGCGGAACCGCGACGAGCACGACCGCCGCGAGGTCGTCCGTCTTCGAGACGCCCAGGAACCCGCCCGGATGCGAGAGGAACCGCCCCCCGCCGTGACCCGCCGGGGTGCCGAGGTCGACGCCGAACACCGCGTTCACCGACCCGCCGACGTCCGGCGTGAAATGTGTCACCACCGGCGTCTCGGGGTCGAGACCGGTGTCGGCGTCGAAGTCGCCCGCGCGCGTGGCCGAGAGCCGGAGGTTCGTCTCGTTCGGGTCGCGCTCCGCGGCGCGTTCGAGCAGCACCGTCAGCAGGTCGCGGGTGACGTGGATCACGGTCAGATCCCGATCGCGGACCGGAGCGTCTTCGCGTAGAGCCCCGGCGCTTTCCCCCGCGAGTTCGAGAGCGCGTCCTCGATCGCGATTGCCGCGCGGTCGAGCACGCCCACGCCGTGCCCGACCAGCACGCGGTCGGGATCGCGGCCCGAGAGCGCCGTCGTCGGCGGCGTCAGCCGGAGCATCGGGTGGACCCCGATCCGCTCGCGGTCCCCGCGGAAGTACGACGAGGTGCCGAGCGACTCCGGGACGATCAGGGTCTCGCCGTCGAAGAACCCGACCTCCTGCCACGGCGGCAGCGAGGAGTCGCGGATCCGGAACGCCTCGAAGCCGGTGTCGGCCAGCCGATCGCCGAACCGCTCGACCGGCGCGTCGAGTTCGTTCGCGACGCCGGTCATCCACTCGGGGACCCACACCGAGACGCCGTGACGGGTCGCGATCGCGGCGCTGTCGCGCTTGTGGCGGTCGAGCCCGACCACGACGCCAGCGACCGTGCCGAGCTCGGCCAGCAGGTCGTCGAGCCCGGGGGCGTCGACGGGGTCGAACACCCAGACGTCGTTGCTCTCGCTTTCCTCGTTCGGCACCGCGACCGCGTGGCTCGCGCGCTCCATCGTCTCCTCGGGATACGCGATCCACCCCACGCCGCCGTCGAACCGGTCGATCTCGTGGAGGTCCGCCTCGCCGTCGCCTTTCATTCCCATACGAACGCATTCGGCCCCGACCCCTTTCAACCCGTCTCCGGCGGCACGCCGTCCGCGCCCATCGGGCGGGGCGGCCCGAGGTCGCCGTCGTCTACGGCCACTTGATCGAACAGCCCCGGGAGGGGCGGTCGGGGATCTCGACCGCCTCGCCCGCGAGCACCGACTCCACCGCGTCTCTGACGTAGTACTCGGTCGGCTCGTCGTCCGGGTTGAGCGCGTCGTCGAGCCGGCCGTGGTACCGGAGCCGCCACGCGTCGTCCTCGCGGCCGAACAGGAACGGATCGGGCGTACAGACCGCCCCGTACGCCTCGGCGACCTCGCCGGTCTCGTCGCGGAGGTACGCGTCGTAGGCGATCGTCCCGTCGGCGACGCGCTCGCGCATCGCCTCGAACGAGTCCTCCGGGTACTCGTCGGCGTCGTTGGGGTTGATCCCGACGACGGCCAGGTCGTCGTACTCGGCCGCGAGGTCGTTGAGGAGGTCGAACTTCGCCTGCGCGTACGGGCAGTGGTTGCAGGTGAAGACGACGAGGAGCGCGTCCGCGTCGAACGAGTCGAGCTGGTGGGTTTCCCCGTCGACGCCGGGCAGTTCGAAGTCGGGGGCCGCGTCGCCGCGGTCGAGCGCCGAGTCGGACTCCTTCATCACCATGTGCGTCGATACCGCCGGCGGAAGTAAAACCGTTCCGCGGTCACCGACGGGCGACCGACTACGGGCGGTCACCGACCGATCACCGCCGTGCGAACGCCGTCGCGATCGCGTGCGCCGCGCCGATCGCGGTCAGCCAAGCGATCGCGAACGCGACCACGGCGGCGATGGGCGTCCAGTTCGGGAGCGCGACCGCGCCGGGCCGGAGCGGGTCCGCCCCCACAGCCGGCGCGACCGCCGCGACCAGTCCGGCGGTCGCCGCGAGGACCGCTACCGACGCACCGAGGGCGCCGACGACGCCGACGACCCCGCCCGCGGCGGGTCGCGGGCCGGGCGCGCCCGACTCGGCACGTCGTCGCGGGCGCATCACCGAGCCGCCCCCGCCGCGTTCCGGACGTTCATCTCCGTCTTCCGGGCACGGGTCGCGCCGGCGCGCTCTCACTGTTCCCCGCGGTCGCCGATCGCTCGCTGGCACGCGAGCGCTGGCCTCGGATCCCCTCTTAAACCTCCGGTCCGACTGCTGGCTGCCGCCGACTCAGGGCTTTTGAACGGAGCCGGCGTAGACGGCCCATGGCCACCCGCGAGCCGAACTACCGAACGCTCCGGCTGCTGTGCGCGAACGCCGTCGGCATGGCCGGGTTCCTGCTCGCGTACGCGCTGGGTCGGGAGTTCGCGCTCGCGCTCGTCGCGGGGCTCCTCCTCGCCGCCATCGGCTACGTCGCGTCGAGCGCGGTCGTCGAGTACGCGGGGGGGTGACGGACAGAATACGGAACGGTTAACATGTCGGATAAGGAGTACACTTACGAATGACGGGAGAGGACGCAGGCGGACCGGCCGGGATCGCGGCCTCGGGTGCCTCCTCGCCCCCGATCCGCGTTCTCTTCGTCGACGACGAGCCGGGGTTCGCGGACACCGCCGCGTCGCTCGTCGAGGCGCGCGACGACCGCTTCGACGTGACGCCCGAGACCGACCCGACCGAGGCGCTGGACGCGATCGAGTCGGGCGCGTTCGACTGCGTCGTCAGCGACTACGAGATGCCCGGAATCGACGGCGTCGAGCTCCTCGGGAGCGTCCGCGAGCGGCGCGGCGACCTCCCGTTCGTGCTGTTCACGGGTCAGGGGTCAGAGCGGGTAGCGAGCGAGGCCGTCGCCGCCGGCGTCGACGCGTACCTCCCGAAGAACGGCGTCGACGATCCGTACGCGACGCTCGCGTCGCGGATCGCTGACGCGGTGTCGGAGGCGCGAACCGACCGGCGGCTCGCGGAACACCTCGACCGGATGACGGACGCCTTCTGCGGGATCGACGGGGAGTGGCGGCTCACGTACCTCAACGAGCGAGCCAGGGAGATGCTCAAGCGCGACGCCGCCGACCTCCTTGGTGACCCGATCTGGGAGCGGTTCCCCGGCGCCCGCGGGACGGTCCTCGAAGCGGAGCTCAGGACGGCGATGGAGGAGGGGGAGCCCCGCGACTTCGAGTACCGCTTCGACGCGGTCGGGGCCGACCTCGCCGTCAACGTCTACCCGTCGGACACCGGGCTCTCCGTCTACTTCCGCGACGTGACCGAGGAGAAGGAACGGGAGCGCGAGCTCCGCCAGCTCTCCGAGCGGCTCCGGCTCGCGATCGAGGGGGCCGACGTCGGCGTCTGGGACTGGGACCTCCGCAGCGACGAGGTCCGGTTCGACGAGCGGTGGGCCGCGATGTTGGGGTACGATCGCTCCGAGATCGCCCTCGAGCTCTCGGAGTGGGAGGACCGCGTGCATCCGGACGACGTCGGCGGGGCGTGGTCGGCGCTGGAGGCGCACTTCGCCGGAGAGACCGAGCAGTACCAGTGCGACCACCGGATGCGGTCGAAGTCCGGCGAGTGGCGGTGGATCCGTGACCGCGGCCGCGTCGTCGAGCGCGACGAGGACGGCGACCCGGTCCGCGCGGTGGGGATCCACATGGACGTGACCGAGGAGAAGGAGCGCGAGCGAGACCTCGAACGCTACCGCCGGCTCGTCGACGAGCTCCCCGACGCCGTCGCGGTGTACGACGCCGACGCCCGCTTCGAGCTGGCGAACGACCGGATCGCCCAGGTGTACGAGGCGTCGCGCGAGGAGCTCGTCGGCGGGCCGAGCCGACTGATCGACCGCATCCGGGAAAGCCGCGACGGCGACCCCTTCGCGGCCCTCGTCGCCGGCGACCGCGAGACCCTGTCGGGCACCGTCGAGGTGGACTTCCCCGGGCTGCCGGAGTCGATCGTCGACTTCGGCCTGCGCCGCCTCGTCATCGACGGCGAGTTCGACGGCGTGCTCGGGATCGCCCGCGACGTGACGGACCGGCGCCGCCGACAGCGTCGCCTCGAACGCACCTCGGCGCGGCTTGAGGCGCTCTACGACGGCTCGCCCGACATGGTCGACATCCACGACGAGACGGGCGAGATCGTCGACGTGAACCGAGTGATGGCGGCGGAGCTCGGCTACGACCCCGACGAGCTGGCCGGGATGAAGGTGTGGGACGTCGACCGGGAGATGGACCCGGACGACGCCGTCGAGATGTGGGAGGATATCGAGATGGACGAGACGATTCGCTTGGAGACGACGTTCGCGCGGGCGGACGGCACGACGTTCCCCGTCGAGGTCCACGTCCGTCGGATCGACGTTCACGGCGAGGACCGGTTCCTCGCCAGCAGCCGCGATATCTCGGAGCGGAAAGCGTACGAGGATCGGATCGAGCGCGAGAACGAGCGGCTCGACGAGTTCGCCTCGATCGTCTCGCACGACCTCCGGAACCCCCTCAACGTGCTCTCCGGCTATCTCCGACTCGCCAGGGAGACGGGGAACGACTCCTACTTCGACCGCTGCGACCGGGCGCTCGACGAGATGGAACGGCTGATCGAGGACGTCCTCACGCTCGCCAGACAGGGCGACGCGGTGGGGCCGGTCGAACGCGTCGCCCTCGGCGAGGTAGCGGATCGGTACGGCGCAGACGCGTTCGGATCGGTCGAGGGCGACGGCCCCGGAGGCGGCGACGAGACCGGCGACGCCGCCCTCGAGGTCGACTTCGAGGCCGAGCGCGAGGTGCTCGCCGACCGCAGCCGTCTGAAGCGACTCTTTGAGAACCTCTTCCGGAACGCGGCCGAGCACGGCGGCGGCCGGGTGGTCGTCGGCGACCTCGAGGACGGCTTCTACGCCGCCGACGACGGGCCGGGGATCCCCGAGGAGCGCCGCGACGAGGTGTTCGACAGCGGCTACACCACCTCCGACACCGGCACCGGCTTCGGGCTCGCCATCGTCGAGCGCATCGCCGAGGCCCACGGCTGGGAGGTGACGCTGACCGAGAGCGAGTCGGGCGGCGCGCGCTTCGATTTCCGCGGCGTCGACCGGCCGTAGGCGTCCGGCGATCCGGGCCCGCGGCCGGCGCTCGGCGCGGGTGCGGCGTATTTAAAAAACGCGGTCGGCGGTCCCGGTCTTCAGAAGGCGCCGGGGTAGACGCTCACGTCGGCGTGAAGCCCCTCGCGCAGCGCGCTGTGGACGTGACAGATCCCCTCGGCGCGCTCGGCGATGTCCGACGCGGTCTCGTCGTCGAGGTCGGCCTCCACGTGGACGTCGAAGGCGACGGCCGCCAGGTCGTCGTCGTCGTCGAGGTCGGCGCTCGCGTCGATCTGGATCTTCCCGAGGTCCTCCTCGCCGCGCTGGCTCCCGCCGACGCGGAAGGCGGGGAGGTAACAGGAGGCGTACGTCGCGACGAGCGCGGCGTTCGGATTCGGCCCCGTCTCGTCGGTCGCGTCGATCTGTAGGTCGAAGTCGCCGACCTGACTCGTGCAGGCGTACCCTTCCTCGGAGACGGTGGACGTCTCGATGTCAGACATGGTCACCCGTGGGTTCGTTCCCGGCCCGCTAAAGGCTACCGACACGTGACGGGCCGGCCAGTGGAAACGCGCGCGAGCGACAGGTCGCGAGGAAGGGAATCGCCTCGCGGGAGGGGTCCGCGGTCAGTCGTCCGGCCGTTCGTCGGCGCCGGCTCCGGTGGCCGCCCGGAGATCGGCTTCGATGCCCTCCAGCGTTCGGCCGCTCGTCTCCGGGACCGTCCGGTAGGTGAAGACGAGCGCGACGACGCTGCAGCCGCCGAACAGCCAGAACGTCGCGGGCGTGCCGATCCCGTCGAGCAGCACGGGGAACGAGAGCGCGACCGCGAGGTTCGCGAGCCAGTTGACGACGGTGACGATCCCCATCGCGCTCCCCCGCACGGCGAGCGGATAAATCTCGGAGATGAGGAGCCAGAACACCGGTCCGAGCCCGATCGCGAAGAAAGCGACGAACGCCACGAGCGTCAGGGTGGCCAACCAGCCGAGCCCGCCGGTCGGGTCCGCGAACTGGAACACCGCGCCGGCCACGCCGAGGGTCCCGACCATGCCGCCGATACCGACGAGCAGCAGGGGTCGGCGACCGACGCGGTCGATGAGGAGGATCGCGACGACCGTCATCACCACGTTCACGGTCCCGATGGCCACCGACGCGAGGATGGACTGCGAACTCCCGAACGCGGTCGACTCCAAGATCGTCGGGGCGTAGTACATCACCGCGTTAATACCGGTAATCTGCTGGAAGACGGCGAGCCCGAGTCCGACGATCAGTGCGGGGCGCATCCACGGGCTGAGGAGATCGCGGATCCCGTTGCCCGACTGCGCCTCGACGGTCGCCTCGATCTCCGCGAGCTCGTCTTCGATGTCGCCGTCGCGCGTTCGTCGGAGCACCGCCCGCGCCTCCTCGGTCCGTCCCCGCTCGTAGAGCCAGCGCGGGCTCTCGGGCATCCGGACCATCCCGACGGCGAGCACGACTGCGGGGACCATCCCCGCGCCGAGCATCAGGCGCCACGCGCCGGCGCCCGAGAACGCGTAGTTGACGAAGTACGACGAGAGGATTCCGACCGTCACCATCAGCTGATTCAACGACGTGAGTCCGCCTCGGACCGACGGCGGCGCGATCTCCGAGATGTACAGCGGGCCGACGATCGAGGCGAAGCCGATGGCGACGCCGTCGATCATCCGGCCGGCGACGAGGACGGGGACCGTCGGCGCGACGGCCATGAGGAACGAGCCGGCGAAGAAGACGCCGGCCGAGAGGAGGATGAACCGCTTGCGACCGATGCGATCGGAGATGCGCCCCCCGATCGCCGCGCCCGCCGCCGCGCCGACCATCGCCCCGCTCACGACGATCCCTTCCACCAGCGCGCTCAGCTCGAACGCGGTGTCGATAAAGAGGATCGCGCCCGAGATGATCCCGGTGTCGAACCCGAAGAGGAGCCCGTTGAGCGCCGCGAGCGCGGAGACGACGTACACGAAGCGACCGGCGTCCCCGCGGATCACGGCCCGGATATCAGCGGTTGACATGACGTATCAACCCGTCCGTTTTCATCTTTTATTTAGAAGCCTTCTGATTTATTATTAATTTAAATAAATTAGATAAATTTCTGTCGGCGGAGATTGCTGGAATCTACGCCGTCTCCAGTAATATTTATTTTATACTGAGTAGTATCTTATCGGCTCACGGCGTCGGTCCGAAGACGCTCCGCGGGCTGGCGGCCTCGGTTCAGCGGGCACGTGGCCTTAACTCGGTGGTCTCGGTGCGAGAGAGGGATACGGCCGTAGATTCGGGTTCGTGACCGGCGGCGGCCCGACAGGGGATCCGTCCGTCGCCGGACGTTACTCCAGCGTGTACGTCTCGTCGCCGTCGAGAACGACGGGCTCGGCGACGGCACCCGCGGCCTTCACCTCGTTGACGAACTCCCGCGTCTCGATCTCGATCGGCGGGAACGAGTCGTAATGCATCGGGAACACCACGTCGGCGCCCACCCAGTCGGCGGCGATGCCGGCGCCCGCGGGCCCCATCGTGAAGTGGTCGCCCGCGGGAAGCGCGGCGGCGTCGGGCTCGAGGTACGGCGCGATCACGTCGACCATCTCGGACATGAGTCCCGTGTCGCCCGCGTGGTAGAACGTCGTGCAGTCGGGGTCGGACTCCTGGGTCGGCTTCTTGTCGCCGACCACGAAGCCGGCGGGCATCCCGGCGGAGTAGTCGGGGTCGTTCTCGATCCCGTTCGAGTGGTCCGCGCGGACCATCGTCACCCACGCGTCGCCGCACTCGACGGTGCCGCCGATGTTCATCCCGCCGGCCGCGACCGAGTGTTCGAGACCGAACTCCTCCTGGACGTACGCGGTCAGCTCCGGCGTGGCGACCACGGTCGCGTCGGGGAACGCCGCGGCGTCGGCGACGTGGTCGCCGTGGCCGTGCGTCAAGAGTAGGTAGTCCGGATCGAGCTCCGCAGGATCGACGTCGGTCTTCGGGTTGTCGAAGAACGGATCGATCAGGAGCTCCGTGTCGTCGACGACGACGTGCCACGTCGCGTGGCCGTGCCAGGTGAGTTCCATGGTTCGTCCGGATCCTCTCGGCGAACAGTAATAAAAGTCGACGCCGCGGACCCGCTCTCGGGGACGGGAGTCGGACTCCTGAGTCGCGACTCGCGCGTTCGACCGGGCCCTCGTCCCGTCGGTCCGTGACGCGTCGGGAGAGGAATTAACACCGCTCCGACTCAACCGGTAGATCATGCCCTCCGAGCGGACCGGGAGCCCCCCATCCACCGACGCGTGTCGCGAGTGCGGCCGGACCCTCCCGCCGGACGCGAACTTCTGTCCCGGCTGCGGCGCCGAGGTGCGGACCGGCGGCGGCGTCGCGTACTGCGCCGACTGCGGCGAGCGGCTCGCGCCCGACGACGAGTTCTGCGCCGAGTGCGGGGCGGCGCGGCCCGGAGCAGGCGGTCGCGTGACCCGTCGACCCGACGATGCGGTCGATACCGAGGCGCGCCGCGCGTTCCGCGCCCGGGTGAGCGACCACCTCGACGACGGCTGGGAACTCGTCGAGGACCGCGGCGATCGGGTCGTACTCGTCGACAGGGGGGTGGGCTCGATCCCCGTCCACGTGCTCCTCCTCCTGACGACAGGCGGCGTCGGGAACCTGCTGTACGGCTGGTACCACTACTCCGAGCTGGCCGAAACGCGGCGGCTTAGCGTCTCCGACGGCCCGATTCCGGACGGCGAACTCCCCGCGCCAGACGGGAACGACGACCCGCTCGTGGCCCTCTCCGGGTACCTCTTGGGCGGCATCCTCCTGCTGATCGGGCTCGGGATCGCCGTCGTCTCAGCGAGACAGGGAGCGCTCCCCGGCGCGGCGTTCGGCGCCGCGTTCGCGCTCGTCGGCCTCGCGCTGACGCCGCCCGCGGAGCGACGTCTGCGCCGGCGACACGGGCTCTCCCGGTTCGGTCGGATCCGGACCGTCGACCACCGGGTGATCCGAGCGACGGAGCGCACAGAGTCCCCGTGCGTCGTCTGCGGCGAGTCCTTCGAGCGCGGGGTCGTCCGCCGCCGCCGCGACGAGACGGTCGCGGCTGGCGTGCCGGTCCGGACGCACGCGATCGAGCGAAACCGCTACTGCGAGGACTGCGCCCGCGAGGAGCTGTTCGGCGGGTCGGAGGGAGCGGCGGACGGCCGCGCCGAGAGCGTCGAGCCGACGGATCGCGTCGAGGCCGGGGGATCGACTGGCGACTGGGAGACCGTCGGATCGACTGACGATGCCGATGGCGACGGATCGGGGGCGGCGACCGACCGCGCCCGCGACGGTTGACGCGGACGGCGTACCGGTCGAGGGGGGACGGACCAGACCGCTTATCAGCGTCTGCCCGACAACAACGCCCATGCAGGCGCTAACAGCCGCGCAGCGCGAGTTCGCCGAGCAGGCCGAAGCGGTCGCCGCGGAGTTCGCCGAGGACGCCTACACCTGGGGGGGCGACGTGCCGTGGGAGAACCTCCGGCGGCTCGCCGAGGCGGACCTCTACTGCCCGTCCATCTCCGAGGAGTACGGCGGGCAGGGCCGCTCCGACGTGGCGGCGATGCTCCTCACACAGGCGGTCGGGCGAGAGTGTCCCGACACGGGGTGGTTCACCTACATGCAGGGGATGGTCGGACCGCGGGCGATCGACCTCTTCGGGTCCGACGCGGTCAAGGAAGAGTACCTCCCCGCCGTCACCGCCGGCGAGAGCTTCGTCTCCATCGCCATCTCGGAGCCCGACGCCGGCTCGGACGTGGGGTCGATGTCGACCGAGGTGACTGAGGAGGACGGGAAGCTCGTGTGTAACGGCGAGAAGACCTGGGTCGGCGGCGTCCCCTTCGGCGACGCGGCGGTCGCCTGGGTCAGGTTCCCCGAGGGGCTCGGGTCGGTCGTGATTCCCTACGACGACCCCGGCGTCGAGATCGAGGAGGTGTACACGAACATGGCCGGGTACGCGCAGACGCACTTCACGATCGACGACGTCGTGATCCCCGAGACGCACGTCCTGACTCGGGGGACGGAGGCGTTCAAACAGCAGCTGGTCTCGCTCAACTGGGAGCGGCTCGGCAGTTCGGTGCTCACGGTCGCGTGGGCGGAGGCCGCGCTGGAGCAGGCGCTGGCGTACGCGACCGACCGCGAGCAGTTCGATCAGCCGCTCGACGAGTTCCAGGGGATCGAGTGGCGGCTCGCGGAGATGTACCGGAACGTCGAGACCGCGGCGTCGCTGGTGTATATGTCGGCCGCCGGCGCGCAGGGCCACGACCCCGCCCCGCCGCGGCTCCAGACATCGACCGCGAAGCTCCACTGCTCGCAGATGGTCGAGCAGGTCGCGAGCGAGGCGGTCCAGATCGTCGGCGCCCGCGCCTACCAGCGGGGCCACCCGCTGGAGTACCTCTACCGCTTCGCGCGGAGCCGCCGTATCGCGGCCGGCACGGACGAGATGCAGCTGAACACCATCGCTCGGGCGCTGAAGGAGGACGGCGTGCCGCCGGTCTCGGCGCGGTAGCGCCGGTCGGCCCGCTGCCGGTCTTCGTGCGGTAGCGCGGCGAGTCACCTCCCAGACGCTTGCGTCCGCCCTCGCTACTCGTCGTACGACCGGCCGTAATCGGGCTCGCGCTTCTCGTTGAACGCCGCGACCGCCTCCTCGTGTTCGGGGTCGATGACGCAGTCCCACTGGTACTCGGCCGCCTTCCGACAGTACTCGTCGAAGCTCTGTTGTGGATCGATCAGCCGGTTCGTGTGCCGGACGGCGGTCCTCGGCTTGTCCCGGATCTCCTCGGCGAGCGCGGTGGCGGCCGCGAGAGCGTCCTCGGCCCGCTCCGTAGCGAGCCCGATGTCGACGGCGTCCTCTGGAGTGATGTCCCGGCCGGTGAGCAGGTACTCGCGGGCCTTCGACTCGCCGATCAGCCGGGGAAGGAGCCACCCGCCGCCGTCGCCGGGGACGAGCCCGACGTTGACGAACCCCTCGCGCATGACCGCGTCGTCGGCGATCGTGCGCAGGTCGCAGGCGAGCGCGAAGTCGCAGCCGGCGCCGATCGCCGGGCCATTCACCGCGGCGACCGAGGGCGTCGCGGCCGTCCGGAGCCGCCAGACGAGCTGCTGGATGAGCCAGAGGAACGCCCCGTACTCCTCCGGGTACTGATCGTCCCAGTCGGGCATCTCCGTCGTGTCCGCCCCGGCGCAGAACCCGTCGCCAGCGCCCGTGAGGACCGTCGCGTACACGCCGTCGTCGCGCTCGGCCCGCCGCACCGCGTCGTTGAGTTCGAGGACCGTGGTCCGGGTGAAGGCGTTGTACACGTCCGGGCGGTCGATGGTGACCGTCGCGACCCCCTCGCTCACCGCGTACCGGACGTCGTCGTAGTCGCGCGCTTCCGCGTCGATTTCTCCGTCGGCTGTGACGTCGGCCATACCGGACGGCGGGCCGGCCTCCACAAATAGGTGTGCGGTCGGCCGCCTTGCGTCGACCGGGAACGCTTTTTATCCGCGTCGCCCCACGCCGCACATGCACTGCGCACGGTTCCGCGACCCGGCCGGATCGATCCGCGAAGGCACCTACGATCCCGAGAGCGACGCCGTCGCCTTCGGCGGCGACGAGTACGCGCTCGACGACCCCGCGATCGACGTGCTCCCGCCGACCGACCCGACGAAGATCGTCTGTATCGGGCGCAACTACGCCGACCACGCGGCCGAGCTCGGCAACGACGTGCCGGATCGCCCGCTCCTCTTTCTCAAGCCGCCGAACGCGCTGGCGAGCCACGGCGACACGGTCACCGTCCCCGAGGGGAAAGACCGGATCGACTGGGAGGCCGAGCTGGCGGTCGTGATCGGCGAGCAGTGCAAGGCCGTCGACGCCGACGACGCGATGGACGTCGTCGCGGGGTTCACCTGCATGAACGACGTGTCGAACCGCGACGACCAGAACCGCGAGCAGAACTGGGTGCGCGGGAAGGCGTTCGACAACGCCGCGCCGCTCGGTCCGGTGATGGCGACGCCCGAGGAGGTCCCCGCGGACGCCGGCGTCGAGCTCCGAGTGAACGGCGAGACGAAGCAGTCGAGCGACCGCGAGCACCTCATCTTCGACGTGCCGACCCTGATCGAAGAGATCACGACGTACCTCACGCTGGAGGCCGGCGACGTCATCGCGACGGGCACGCCGGAGGGCGTCGGCGCGCTCTCCGACGGCGACACCGTCGAGGTGGAGATAGAGGGCGTCGGGACGCTCGAACACGACGTGCGCGTCCCCTGAGCGGCGGACGGGATCGCGCCGTCCGGCGCTCCCTGGGCCCCGATCGCACACCTCGTTTCCGGTGAACGCTTATGTATCGTCGGTTCGGTAACCAATACGTGAAGTCCATCTCGTTCTCGCGCTGACCGCGGCTCGCGACGACTCCGCGCACCCGTCTCCGCCCGCTTCGGAGGCCCCGGCCAGCGCCCGACCAGTGCGACCGAGAGACTCGGTCTCGGAGACAATCGCCCTCCGTTCCGGGGCGGTCCGCTCTCCGGCGACCTTCGACGCCTCTCGATCGCGCAGGGTATCGCTCCAGAACACGGTTCGTCGTCGCCGCCGCGTGCCGGACGTCGCGAGTCCGCGGTCGGCGGTGTCGAACCCCTCTCCGGGCCGACGCGAGCGCCCGACGACCCGATGTCACGAGACGAGAAATCCGACGACGAGACGCGAGACGGAACCGACAACGACCGACGCCGGACGCACCGCCTCGACGCCGGCCGTGCGCTGATCGCCGCGCGCGACGCCGACGTTCGCCCCGAGACGGACGAGATCCGCGGGCTCGCCCGCTCGGCGGGGTACGAGGTCGTCGGCGAGGTCACCCAGCGGCGCCGCGAGGACCCGACGTACGGACTCGGCCGCGGCAAGGCGGAGGAGCTGATGCGCCGAGCGTCGGTCGAGGACGTCGACGCCGTGATCTACGACGGCGAACTCTCGCCCGGGCAGACGGCGTCGCTCTCCGACCTGCTCCCGGACGGGGTCGAACCGATCGACCGGACGCGGCTGGTTCTCGACCTGTTCGCCGAGGGGGCCGGCTCGCGCGCGGCCGAGCTACAGGTCGAGCTCGCCCGCCTCGAGTACCTGAAGCCGCGGCTCCGGGAGCTCATCGCGCGCGACTACGCGACCGACCTCCGGTACCACAACGAGGACGACCGACGGGTCCTCGACGTGGAGCGTCGGATCGACGACGCTCGACGCGCCCTCAGCGAGGTGACGGAGGCCCGGAGCGAGCGGCGAGAGCAGCGCCGGCGGGCGGGGTTCGACGCGGTCGCGCTGGCCGGGTACACCAACGCCGGCAAATCGACGCTGCTCCGACGCCTCGCCGACGACGTCGACGGTCCGGGAACCCACGACGATCCGGGAACTCACGCCGACGTCGACGAGTCCGTCTCGGCCGCCGATCGCCCCTTCGAGACGCTCGACGTGACCACCCGTCGGGCGACGCTCGGCGGCCGACGGACCCTCGTCACCGACACGGTCGGGTTCGTCGACGCGCTCCCGCACCGGAGCGTCCGGTCGTTCCGGGCGACGATCGAGTCGGTCCGCGACGCCGACGCGGTCCTGCTCGTCGTCGACGCCGCCGACGATCCCGAGACGGTCGGCGACCGCGTCCGGACGACCCTCTCCGCCGTCGAGGAGACGGCCGGCCCGGTCGTCCCGGTGCTCAACAAAGTCGACTTACTCGACGGTCGCGAGCTCCGCGCCCGCCGCGAGGCCCTCGCGGACGCCGCGGCGGACCTGAACGCGGACGGCCACGCCGTCGCCGAGGCGCTCGAACCGGCCGTCCCGGCGAGCGCGCTCACGGGAGCGGGGGTCGACGCGGTCCGGGAGGCGCTCCGCTCGGCGCTGCCGACGGAGGCGACGACCCTCCGACTGCCGAACTCGGGCGCGGCGCAGGCGCTGCTGTCGTGGGCGCACGACAGCGGTGAGGTCCGCGACGTGACGTACGCTCCGGACGGCGTGACGGTCGCGTTCGCGGGTCGACCGTCGGTCGTCGCCGAGGCGGAGCGACGGGCCGCGGACCTCCGGTGAGCGGGTCCGATCCGGGATCCGTTCGGCCACCCTTAAGACCGACCGTCCCGGACGAACGGTCATGGAACCACGCGATCTCTCGGACCACTCGCCGTACGTCCCGGGACGAGGCGTCGAGGAGGTCGCCCGCGAACGCGGGATAGACCCCGACGACCTGATCAAGCTCTCCTCGAACGAGAACCCGCACGGCCCGAGCCCGGCGGCGGTCGAGGCGATCCGCGAGCACGCCGACCGCGTCCACCAGTACCCGAAGTCCTCGCACACGGACCTCACCGCGAAGATCGCGGAGAAGTGGGACGTGGCGACCGAGCAGGTCTGGGTCTCGCCCGGTGCCGACGGCTCGATCGACTACCTCGCGCGGGCCGCCTTAGAGCCCGACGACGCCGTCCTCGTCCCGACGCCCGGCTTCGCCTACTACGGGATGTCGGCCCGGTACCACCACGGCGAGGTGACGGAGTACGCGCTCGACGCGGCCGACGGGTTCGCGCAGGACGCGGAGACGGTCCTGAGCGCTTACGGCGGCGAGCGGATCGTCTACGTCACCTCCCCGCACAACCCCTCTGGGTCGACGTTGCCCCTGGACGACGTCGAGGCGATCGCGGACGCGACCGCCGAGGAGACGCTCGTCGTCGTCGACGAGGCGTACGGCGAGTTCGCCGCGGTCGACAGCGCGATCCCGCTGGTCGACGAGCGCGACGACGTGGCGGTGCTCCGGACGTTCTCGAAGGCGTACGGGCTTGCGGGGCTCCGGATCGGCTACAGCGTCGTCCCAGAGGCGTGGGGCGAGGCGTACGCCCGAGTGAACACCCCGTTCGCGGCGAACGAGCTCGCCTGCCGGGCCGCGCTCGCCGCCCTCGACGACGAGGACCACGTCGAGGAGTCGATCGAGTCGGCGCGGTGGGCCCGCGAGCACATCGCGGACGAGCTCGACGCGCCCACGGTCGAGTCGGCCGGCAACTTCGTGCTCGCCGAGGTCGGCGACGCGGAGCGGGTCGCCGACGCGGCCCAAGAGCGCGGCGTGATCATCCGTGACTGCACCTCGTTCGGCCTTCCGAACCACGTCCGGATCTCGACCGGAACCCGCGAGGAGACGCGCGAGGCGGTCGAGCGACTGAACGAGACGCTCGCCGACCTCGGCCTCGGTGTTCGGGCGTGAGCGGGAGCGAGCGAGACGCCGCCGGCACCGGCGCCGACGACGCCCCCGCCCGCGTCGCCGTCACCGGCACCCCCGGAACCGGCAAGTCGACCGCGACCGCCCTCTTGGAGGGTGAGTACGACGTGATCCACCTCAACGACCGCATCAAGGGCGACGACGACCTCTGGACCGAGCGCGACGTCGAGCGCGACACCCTCGTCGCCGACCTCGACGCGGTGCGCGACCGCCTCGGGGAGTGGTCGGGCGTGCTCGACTCCCACCTCGCCCACCGCTTCGACGTCGACCGCGTGATTGTCCTGCGCTGTCGCCCGGAGACGGTCGAGACTCGGCTCCGTGAGCGCGGGGAGTCGGACGCGACCGCCGAGGAGAACGCCGAGCCGGATGAACCGTCTCGAGCTCTCGCTCGCAAGGCTCGCGAGAACGCGGAGAGCGAGGCGCTCGACGTGATCCTCTCGGAGGCCGTCGCGGAGCACGGCGTCGAGAACGTCTACGAGATCGACACTACCGACCGCGACCCCGCGGCCGTGGCCGACGAGATCCGCGCCGCGATCGAGGGCGAGCGCGAGCCGAGCGCCGGCACCGTCGACTTCATCGATTATATATGAGCCCGCCGCGACGGTCGGGACGGTAGATGACCCTCGACCAGTACCGCTCGGTGGCGGACCGCCTGCTCGGCCCGTGGGTGCGCGCCGCCGCCCGGCTCGGGCTCTCGCCGGACCAGGTGAGCGCCCTCGCGTTCGGCGTCGCGGTCGCGGCCGCGGGGGCCTTCGCGGTCGGCGAACCGCTCTTCTACGCCGTCGGCGCGGTCTGCGTCCTGCTCAACGGGTGGCTCGACCTCGTCGACGGCGCGCTCGCGCGCCACTTGGAGGTCTCCTCGGACGGCGGCGACCTCCTCGATCACGTCCTCGACCGCTACGCCGACATCGCGATCATCGCGGGGTTCACGGTCGGGGTCGAGGCGTACGCCCTCGGCTTCCTCGCCGTCACCGGCGTCCTGATGACCTCGTACATGGGCACCCAGATCCAGGCGGTCGGCATCGGGCGCGAGTACGGCGGACTCCTCGGTCGGGCCGACCGACTCGCGCTGATGGGTATCGTCGGCCTCGTCGCCGCCGTCTACTCGACGCCGATCGTCGTCGGACTCAACGTCGTCGGCCTCCTGCTCGCGCTGTTCGCCGCGGTCGGGCACCTGACCGCGGTCCAGCGGTTCCTCGGCGCCTGGAGCGATTTATAAACCGGGCCGCCGAGCTGAGTGCGAATCTCGGCGTGATGATGCAGTTGTTTATATTCCGGACCGCGGTGTTGCCATCGGCTGTTTATCCCTGGTCGACGACTCTGCGGTGAACGCGTCCAAAGCCCCAGGCGACGAGAGCGACGCACGCTCGCTGCGCACCTCACTCGATCGCTGACGCTCTCTCGTTGCGGTGCTTGCGTCTCCTGCGTCGCTCTTGTCGCCTGCCCCTTTGAGTCCCACCCACATAGCACCGCAGCCTCACGCCTCCCCAGCCTCGGCGGACGGCCCGGCGCGGGCGGAGCCGCGCCGGCCCGCCGCCTCCCTCGCACGCGCTCTGAGCGGCCGCCATCGGCGGCCGCTCGGAGGCGCGCGCCACCGCGTCTACTCCTTATAAGCGATCGCCGCCGTGGCCGTGCCGATCGGGACCGGTGGAGAACGCCTCACTTACCGATACGCCCGACAGAAACGAGAGATACGGTCGACAGAAACGAGAGATACGGTCGACAGAAACGTGAGATACGGTCGGCAGAAACGAGAGATACGATCGACAGAAACGAGACGGGCGATTACGATCGCGTCGCCCGCGCAAACCACGTCTCCGGGTTCTGTCGCTTGACGCGGAAGCTCGGGAGCTCCTCGGCGTCGATCAGGTCGAGCAGGAACCCCCGGACTGGCGTCGGGTCGCGGTCGCTCACGATGAAACACTCCTCGCCCGAGCCGAGCTCACGGAACCGCTTCTCGACGCGCTCTTTGCGCGTCTCCGGGTCGAGTCCGCGCAGGTCGACGGCGTCCGCCGGCGGGTCGACCGACCACACCGCCTCGTACCGCTCGTCGATCGCAGCGGCGAGCTCTGTCGCGTACTCGGGGAGCGCGTCGGCGCTCGGTGCCGGCGTCGACTGCAGCTCCGGGTCGAAGGGGAGCTCCGCGAGGACGGGTAACTCGAGCGCCTCGATCGGGTCGTCGCCGCCGAACAGGTCATGGGGCGTTCCGCACTCGTCGCAGACGAACTCGCCCATGTTCGAGACGACGCCGAGCACGGGCACGTCGTTTTCCTCGAACAGCTCCAGCGCCCGGGCGGTGTCGGAGACGGCGGCGTGGAACGGCGTCGTGACGAGGACGACGCCGTCGACCGGGACCTCCTGCAGGGTCGTCAGCGTCACGTCCCCCGTGCCCGGCGGCATGTCGACGACGACGCTGTCCGGGTCGCTCCACGCGGTCGTCTCGAACAGGTCCGAGAGCGCGTCGTGGGCCATCGCGCCCCGCCACGCGAGCGGGCCGTCGTCAGAGAGCAGCGCCATGCTCATCACCTCCAGCCCGCCGGCGTCGACCGGGACCGGGTTGCCGTCGTCGTCGCTGTAGACTGGGCCGCTCGCGCCGATCACCTCGGGGACGTTCGGGCCGTAGATGTCGGCGTCGAAGAGTCCGACAGAGGGGGTGTCCTGACTATCGCTGTTACCCGCCGCGAGCGCGCACGCCAGCGTCGTCGCGACCGTCGTCTTCCCGACGCCGCCCTTCGTGCTCGCGACCGCGATCACCCGGTCCGCGGTCTCTATCCCACACGACCGCCCGTCGAGGTCCGGTTTCGGATCGGCCCCTTCGACGCGCGCGTTCGAGACGCCCCGCGCGTCAGAGACCGCCTGCACCATGGCGGCCGACACCCGCTCGGCGGCGTCCCGCGGGAACTCCCGCAGGTCTGCGGTGATCGTCGCGGTGCCGTCGGCGACCTCGACGTCCTCGATCACTCCGGCCTCGAACACGCTGACTCCGGCGTCCGGGTCTCGGACCTTCCGGAGCGCGGCCTCCGCGGCGTCGGCGGGCGATTCCTGAGCGAGCGGTTCGTCGGTGTCGTCGGCTCCGTCGGCTTCGTCGGGGGTATCAACGGTGGGATCTGTCATTGGTGTCGGTGTGGTTTGGATCGGTGGGGTGTCGGCGCGGCTGCGATCGGCGGCTCCGGACCCGAACGGTTCACAGGTCCGGCCGGCGGTTGAGCGTGCTCTCGCCGGGCAGGTCGGCGCTGTCGTTCTCGGTGCCGCCGCTGAACTGCCGCCGGAACTTCCCCGGGTCGGCGTCGAGCGCGCGGACGGCGGTGCTCCGGACGACCGTCGACTGCGTCTCGTCGTTCGCGACCGCGTCGAGGCGGGCCGCGGCGCGCTCGGCGTCGACGCCCGCGAGCAGGTGGACCGCCCACTCCCGAAGGCGCTCGCTGTCAGCGTGCGACAGCTCCAGCAGGACGGGGCACAGCGCCTCGCCGCGCAGCTTGAACAGCGAGACCATCGCGTTCCTGACGACCGCGTGGTGCTCGTCGTCGAGCGCCGCCTCGATCGTGGGCGCGTACTCGCTCCGGCCGATCCGGTCGAGCGCGACGACCGCCTCGGCGCGGACCCACGGGTCGGGGTCGTCACGCGCCGCGACCGCGGCCTCGCCGGCCCGCCCGCCGCCGAGTTCGCCGAGCGCCTCGACGGCGAACTGGCGCACGTCGGCGTCGTCGTCCGCGAGGCCGTGCTCGATCAGCGCGTCGACTGCGGCCTCGGTGGGCCGCCCCTCGCCGAGCGCCAGCGCGGCTCGTCGGCGCTCGACGGGGTCGCCGTCGACGAGGTCCGCGATCTTCTCGGCGACGTCGGTCCCCCGGAGCGGCGCCGTGTCCGTCGCCTGAAGCTCTCGGGGAGTCGCGTCGCCGATCGTCACGTCGCGGCTCACCTCGATGTCTTCGAGCCCGTCGGGTTCCTCGCCGAACCCCGGGCTCTCCTCGGGGTGGACCCGGGGGTCGGTGGGGCCGTCCGTCGCCTCGTCGGGGTCTCTCATCGGGCGCTCACCTCCCTCGAATCCGTCGAGTCCGGCGCGCCCCCCGATTGCGCGCCGAACGGCTCGTCGGCATCGAGCGCCACGAGCGCGGCGCCGAGACAGACGGCGGTCGCGGCCCCCGGCGTCGCCGGGACGCCCGCGGCAAGCAGGAGGACCGCACCGATCGCGAGCCGCGCGTCACCGTCGCGGAGCCCGGCGACTGCGGCGGCGACACCGCCGAACGCCGCGGTCGCGACGAGCAGTGACGGGATCCCGACGACGGCGAATCCGACGAGCAGCGCGCTCCCGGTGACGAACGGGGCGGCGGCGCTCGCGGCGACGACACCCGCGAACGCGAACGCACCGGCACCGAGCGCGACCCGGTCGCGCTCGGCCCGCACCGCGAGGAGGGTCACTCCCGCGAGGAAGGCGACGGATCCGGCCACGCGGTAGGCGGAACCGACCATGCCGGCCGTCGCGACGAGCGAGAGCCCGACGGCGAGCGCGAACGCCAGCGCGAGGGCTCCGCGCCGGAGCTCGAAGTAGGTCGCCGGCACTCCCAGCGCGCGGGCGAACGCCAGCGCCGCGCCGCCCGGAATCGCGACGGCCGCGGCGACCGTCGCCGAGCCCGAGATCGTCGCGAGCACGCCGAACACACCGGCGAACAGGAGCCCGACGCGGACCGCGGACCGCCTCGTCGAGAGCGCGACCGCCGCGAGCGCAACCCCTGCCGCGAGCGCCGCGACCGTCCCGACGACCGGGACCAGTCGGGGCGGAAGCGCGGCCGGCTCGAACGGGGCGTTGTACAGCACGCGGACCGCGGTCGCGACCCCGGTGGCGACGGCGACGAGCAGGCCGATCGCCCCGACGCGGCCGCCGAAGCGACCGAGGGCCCCCGGAGAGGCCGCCCGGGCGCTCACGCTTCCCGTCGGCGAGCTCACGGCCTCTCACCCCCGTTCGGACCGTCCGAGGTCGCGTGCTCGCGCTCCCCGCCGACGCCGGCGTCGAGCCGGACCGCCAGATCGTCGATATCCGCGGCGACGAACGCGTCGAGGAACCGGCTGAGGCGGCCGTAGACGCTCGTCCCGGGCTCCTCGTCGAGGGCGCTCCATAGCCCCGACGCGAGGACGGAGAGGTGCCTGTCGTGGAAGTCGAGCCGCGCGCGGTCGAGGTTCGCCGGTTCGGCGGCGTCAGTCGAGTCGCCGCCGACGGTTGCGTCGCCCGCGGCGGCCAGCCGACAGAGGTACCCCGCGAATTCGAGTTCCAGCCGGGCGTGATCGTGGTGGCGGCGCTCCTCGCCGCCGATCTCGCACCCGAAGTGCTCGTACGCCCGAGCGAGGTCGAGGTTCACGTCGTTCCACGACACCTCCGAGCGGTACGTCGACTCGTACAGCGACACCGGCGGCCCCTGATTCTCGACCGTCCCGTCGGTCCCGTCGATCACTTCGGAGTAGCCGACCACGAACAGGTCGTTGTACCGGGCCGCGAGCGTCTCGCGGTCGTCCTCGACGGTCAGGTCCGGCGGGTCGACGTCGAGGCCGCTCCGCTCGACGAGCGTCGCGACGGCGTCGTCGAGCGAGCCGTCCGCGAACCGCTCGTAAAGCCCTTGGCTCGGCTCGGTGAACGCCGCCGCCACAAGCGCGTAGACGTTCCCGCGGGCGGCGGTCTCCTCGTCGACCGCGCCGCTCGGAAGCTCCGTGTCGAGTCGCGAGCCGTCGCGTTCGGGCGTCGACCCCGACACGGTCACTCACCCCTCGTCCGGCGGATACCCTCGACGGTCACGAGCGTGGTGAACACGACGGCGATGCCGGCTAACGCCCACAGCACCGTCTCGTACGGCGCCCCGCCATCGTCCGGGTCGAGTGAGAGATAGTACCACTCGCTGACCGCCTTCTGGCCGGAGCGCTCCTCCTTCGCTCCCTGCCAGACCGCGAACGCGGCGTTCACGTCCTCGTTCGGGGCGATATCGGTCACGTTCGCGCGGTCGGACGCAAGCGGCCGGCTGAACACGACGGTCCAGCGGTCGCCGCTGTGTGCCGCGTTCGTCTCCACCGCCGACTCCGGAATCTGCGTCGTGCTCCCGGCGCCGCCGGCGAGCAGCGACTCCGTCCCGTCGGCCCCGTTCCAGTACCAGACGTTCACCCGGTTGTCGGTCGACCCCATCGCGATCGGCGGCCGTTCCTCGGACGAAACGGGGAGCTGGACCGCGGTGGAATCGGCGAACGCCCGCAGCGAGTCGGTCGACGTGTTCGCGGACGCGTCGCTCCACGACAGCCGGAGGTAGAGCCGCTCGTCGGTCCGTGCGGCCGCGACGCTGGCGGAGTCGACCGCGGCGTCGGATCCGCCCGGCACCGCCGCGCCGGAGCTGCTCATCGGCACGTCCACGGTCTCGACCGACTGCCACGCGTCGCCGGTCGGATCCGCGAGGTCGCCGGCACTCGACTGCTGCTCGACCGGGATCTCGTAGGCCGCACGGGCGTCGACGATCATCGGGAACGCCGCGGTCGCGACCACGACGGCGAGCGCGAGCGCCGCCGCAACGGCGAGCTCCCGCGACCCGATTCCGCCGAGAGTCGTCGCATCGTCAGCCGTCATCGTCGAACACCTCCAGCCGGTATTGGTCGTCGTTGTTCACGGTCGAGAGGATCTCCATGAGTTCGCTCTCTTCGCCGCGCTCGACCTTCTCCCGCTCACGGGTGATCGTGTTGAGCGCCGACTCCACCTCAGGGCCGAACAACTCTTCCAGGTAGTTGCGCGGGATACGGTCGGCGTCCACCGTCTCGCCGCTCTCCGAGGTTTGTGGCGGCGCGTACGGCGGGATGTAGTAGACGTTCGGCTCCGTCCGGTACTCGGGGTGGAGCCGCAAGGCGACCTCGTACTCGTTGACGAGCTTGTGTATCGGGCCGTCCTCGTCGTCGAGGAAGCCGACGTGCCGGAGCTGCGGCGGGCAGTCCTCGGCGCACGACGGCGGCCGGACCTCGCCCTCTGGCCCCTCCCCCTCGATCCGGGGGTAACAGAAGATGCACTTCTCGCTGGTCTTCGTCTGCGCGTTGTAGAACACCTTCTTGTAGGGACACCCCTCGACGCAGTAGCGGTAACCGCGACAGCGGTCCTGATCGACCAGAACGATGCCGTCCTCCTCGCGCTTGTAGATCGCGGATCGCGGGCACGCCTCCACGCAGGAGGGGTGCGTGCAGTGGTTGCAGATCCGAGGGAGGTAAAAGTAGTACGAGTTCGGGTACTCGCCGGCGCCCTCGTCCTCGTCCCAGTTCGGCCCCCAGTCGGCGTTCTCCATGGGGCGGAGCGGCTCGTCGCTGCCCTCGTACATGATCGCCTCGTGGTTGAAGTCCCACGCGCGACCGTAGTCCTCTTGCTCCGGGAGTTCGCCGGGCGTTCGGGACTGTCCCTCCTCGTCCCAGCCGCCGCCCATCTCCTCCCAGTCGCGCGGGTAGCCGGCGCCGGGCTTCGTCTCGACGTTGTTCCAGTACATGTACT
Organism: Halorubrum sp. Ea8; assembly: GCF_002252925.1. Lineage (NCBI taxonomy): Archaea > Methanobacteriati > Methanobacteriota > Halobacteria > Halobacteriales > Haloferacaceae > Halorubrum > Halorubrum sp. Ea8. The sequence goes on along the minus strand of NZ_NHPF01000072.1, from coordinate 140,325 downwards.
CGCGTCCCCCGGACTCGGTCCAGTTGGTCTTACACGCGATCGTACACGTCTGGCAGCCGATGCACTTGTTCAGGTCCATCACCATCGCCACCTGGTGATCGACGCCCTCCGCGAGCGGGACGTCGCCGTCCTCGGTCTGGCGGGCGCCGTCTTCGGTCTGGTGAACCGTGTCGTCAGTGGTCTTACTCATCAGTCGTCACCTCCGAGTAGGTCCGAGATGCGACCCAACGCGCCGCGCGACTCGGACCCCGAACGGAGCGACGCTGACCCCGCTTCCGACGCCCCGAGCGAGTCGGAAACGATCGACGCCGCCCCCGATTCGACCTTCTCGACTTCGATCCGAACGTCGCTGTTCACGCCGGTCGGTCCCCAGTAGTTCGGGAAGAAGTGGAGGTGCTCGCCCGTGTCTTCGGGGTACTGGACGAGCTGCGTCGGCTTCATGTACATCGGCACGAGCGAGTTGAAGTTGTTGCGGTCGGGATACTGGAACCGTTCCCAGCTGAAGAAGTGCCGGACCGTTCCCGGCTCCCCGCTCGGGTAGATCTTCGCCTGCACCTCCACGGAGTCGAGGTCGTTGTACACCCGCACGGTGTCGCCGTCCTCGATCCCCCGTTCCTCGGCGTCATCGGGGTTGAGATAGACGGTCGGCTCGCCGCGCTGCAGTCGGAGCATCTTGCTGTCGTCGCGCCACGTCGAGTGGATCGCCCAGCGGCTGTGGGGCGTGTTGTAGCCGAGCGGGTACTCCGACTTCTCCTGTAACACCGGTGCCTCCTTGTGCGTCGGGAGCTGCTCGTCGAGCTCCAGGAACCAGTCGTGGTCGATGTAGTACTGCTGCCGTCCGGTGAACGTCGGCCACGGGTTCTTGTCCTGCACGTAGTCTTTCCACGGCGCGTACGCCTCGCCCTCCTCGATGTCCGACGACCAGTGGTCGCCGGCTTCGAGGAGGCGCCGCGGCTGCTCTTCGATGTCGTCGAACGTGAGCTGCTCGTCGGCGCCCTCCGGGTTCGACTCCTCGGAGTTTTCGAGGATGAACTCCGCGGCCGCCTTGTCCTCCGCGAGGGCGCCGGGCTCCTCGTCGAGCCAGTCGCGGACGTAGTCGTCGTGAATCGACTGGAGGTCTATCTGTCGGTCGAACTTCCGGTCCTCGACCGGTTCCACGCCGCTCTCCTCGGCGAGCTCCTGGATCTTCGCGGCGAGCTCGCGGAAGATCTGCCAGTCCGTCTTCGACTCCCCCAGTGGCTCGACCGCCGGCGTGAACGGGTGCACGTAGGTGTGCATGTCCGTCACCGACAGGTCGTGTTTCTCGTAGTGGCTCGCCGTCGGCAGGACGATGTCGCTGTTGAGCGCCGTCGAGTCCATCCGGAAGTTGATGTCGACGACCAGATCGAGCTCCGGCCACAGCTCCTCTTCGAGCGCGATGTTCCCCTTGGCCTGATTGAAGTAGTTCCCGCGCCAGACGAACATGAGTCTGGGGTCGGGGCGGCTGCCGTCGTCGCGCTCGCTCGGGTACAGCGGCATCCACCCTTTGTCGATCGACTCCCGGATCTTCGCCGCCGTGTCCGGGTCGGTGTTCTCTAAGATACCGGCGTGGTAGTACGTCCACAGCGTCGTCGGGACGCCCCGGACGCTCCCGGTCGGGAACGAGAGGTTCTTCCAGCCGTTGAACGTCCAGATCTTCTCCTGACCGACGTAGTGGTCGAGGCCGGTCCCCTGTCGGCCGAGGTTCCCCGTGAGCGTGACGAGCAGCTGGATCGCGCGGTTTCCGAGATCGTTGTGGTACCAGTCGTTGACCCCCTTGCCGTGGATGATCTTCGCGCGATCGACGTCGGCGAACTCGCGGGCGATCTTCTGGTGGGTCTGCTCGCCGACGCCGGTGATCTCGTTGACCTGCTCGGGGGTGTACTCCGACAGCTCGTCGCGGAGGTTCAACCACACGGAGCGCGTCTCGACGTCGCCGTCGGTCGTGTCGACCGTGCGCTCGACGGCGAGTTCGGGGTCGAAGTCGAGCTCGATGCTCACGGAGTGGTCGTTCTGGCCGTCGCGCTCGCCCAGCGATCCGGGCGCGGTGCGGAGGGTGCCGTCGGCGTCCTGCATGACGAACACCTTCTCCGGCCGGTCGGCGTCGACGTCGAGCCCGGACACCTCGCTCGCGCGGAGGAACTTCCCGGTGTCCTCACGGACGAGCAGCGGCATGTCCGTCTGCTCTTTCAAGTGCGCCTCGTCGTACAGCCCCTCGTCGACGATGGTGCGCGCCATCCCGAGCGCGAGTGCGGTGTCGCTCCCGGGCTCCGGCCCGATCCACTCGTCGCAGTGGATGGCCGTCTGGCTGTAGTCGGTGAAGATCCCGACGCGCTTGGCGCCGTCGTACCCAGCTTCGAGGAAGTACTTCGCGTCGGGGATCCGCGTGACGTTGATGTTCGATCCCCACGCGATGATGTAGTCGGCGTTGTACCAGTCCGCGCTCTCGGCGTTGTCGGTCTGGGTTCCCCACGTGATCGGCTGTCCGGGCGGAAGGTCGGAGTACCAGTCATAAAAGGAGTGACTGACGCCGCCGAGCAGGTTGACGAGGCGGCTCCCCGAGGCGAACGACACCGGGCTCATCGCCGGAATCGGAGTGAAACCGCTGATCGCGTCGTACTCCTCGTCTTCCACGGTGTCGATGACCTCCTCGGCGATCTCGGTGAGCGCCTCGTCCCAAGAGATCCGCTCCCACTTCCCCTCCCCGCGCTCGCCGGTCCGGCGGAGCGGGTGTGTGACGCGCTGGTCCGCGTTCACGTAGTCGGTGAAACACGCCCCCTTCTGACAGCCCCGCGGGTTGGGGTCGGGAAGCGACTCGTCGAAGCGCGGGTAGTCACCGGCCTGCTCCTCGCGCCATACCTGCCCGTTCCGCGTGTACACCTGCCACGAGCAGCTGCCCGTGCAGTTGACGCTGTGCGTCGAGCGGGCCTTGTCGTCCCAGTCCCACTCCTCGCGGTAGAGGTCCTCCCAGTCTCGGTACGGGTAGCTCCCGATCGGGTCGTCGACGACGTCCAGCGCGGTCATTTCCGTGAGGTCCTGCGCGGATCCCAGCCCGGTGGCGCCGACGGCGGCCGCCGCCCCGACCCCTTTCAGGAAGTCGCGGCGCGCGGCGCCGCTGCCGTCGCGTGTCGATTCGTTCGGTGTGTCTGTCTTGTCTGTCATTGTTTCTCTATGAGAACGGTTGCGAGGCCGAGCGCGACGCCGAGCGCCGCGAACGCGACGCCCTCGGGGGTACCGCCGCCCGCGTCCAGCCCGGCGGCTATCAGTCCCACGCCGGCCAGTTTCGTCGCTCGATCCGCCCAGCGGTACCGGCGGGGCGACAGCTCGGCCAGCCGGAACGCGCTCGACTCAGTCATCGCTCGATCCCTCCGTGGCCGACGCGGTTCCGTCGTCTTCCGATATCGTCGGCTCCGCGCCGCCCTCTCCCGAATCGTCCGCGAAGCCGCCGAGAATCGCGTAGGTGAGGGTGCCGGCCGCGGCCGGGACGAGAACGAGCGTCGCGGTCAGGTACGGTCGGAGCACCGCCGTCGACGTACCGAGTATCTCGGCGAGGATCACGTCCATCCCGGCGATAGAGGCCACCATGACGAGCGTGACCCCGAGGATGCCGACCGCGGTCGGGAACGGGCGGTCGAGGTAGTTCCGGGTGAAGTGTTCCGGCTTCTCTGCGCGGTCGATGAACGGCCAGACCGCCACGGCGACGAACACCAGGCTGGGCAAGAGCAGACCGCCCACGAACTCCGAGCTGATGTGGATCCCGAGCACGTCGAAGCTCAGCCACGAGGGAGTGAGCTTTAAGAATCCGTACCCCCACATCAGGAACCAGTCCGGCATGACGAGCGACGGCGTCGACGCCGGGTCGTTCGGGCCGTACTCGGCGATGTTGTGAACGGGAAGCAGCCCCGCGAGTAGCGAGAGCACGGCCATCGTGAGGAAGAACACGACCGCGCTCACGGCGGCTTGGTTCGGGAACGCGGGGAGCCCGATAACGACGCTGTCGTCGTCGCGGTCGATCAGGCGCGCGCCGCCGTCCGGCGCTTCGGCGCCCCCGCTCGCGCTCGGAGCGTCGCCGCCCGCTCCCGCGGCGCCCCCGCTCACGTCCGCGCCGGTCCCCGCGGCGGCGACGTCCCCGTCGCGCCGCGCCTCGGTGTGTTTCTGCCGGACGAGGATGGCCATATGTACGGCGATGAGTCCCGCGATCGCGGCCGGGATGAGGAAGACGTGGAGGAAGAACAGGCGCGGGATCGTCGCGCTCGTCGGGAATTGCCCGCCGAACACGATGCTCGCGAGCGGGTCGCCCACGATCGGGACAGAGGCGGCGACGTTGTAGCCGATGCCGACCGCCGTGCTCGCGAACTCGTCGTACGGGAGCGAGTACCCGGTGTACGCGGCGAACATCGCCAGCCCGGCGAGGCCGGTCCCGACGAGCCAGTTCGGCTCGCGCGGGTTGCGATACGCCCCGGTGAAGAACACGCGGAGCATGTGCAAGGCGATCGCGGCGACGAACAGGTGCGCCGCCCAGTGGTGCATGCGCCGCAGGAACATCCCGAACGGCACGTCGTAGGTGATGTTGAGGACGCTCTTGAACGCCGCCGGCACCTCTTGGCCTTGGTACTGCGCGACGCTGCCGCCGTACTCGACGGCGGCCGTGCTCGGCTCGTAAAAGAACGCGAGGAACGTCCCGGTCGAGACGAGGATGCCGAAACAGAACAGCGCGACCTCGCCGAGCAGGAAGGAGTCCTCCGCGGGGAACGCCTTCCCGAGGAAGTCGCTCTCGCCCTCCAGGTCCAGCCGCGAGTCGACCCAGTCGTAGGCGGACTCGGCCCGGTCGGTCGCGGCGTCGATCCGGGACATCACTCACCCCCCGGGCCGACCGGCCCCCGGAAGTCGCCCGTCGCGACGAGGTAGCCGTCGCCCGAGAGCGTGATCGGGAGCTGCGGCAGCGACCGCGGCGCCGGCCCACCGACGACTTCTCCGCCGGTTACCGGGTCGAACCGCCCGGAGTGACACGGGCAGACGAGCACGTCGCCGTCGCGGTCGGCGACCATACAGCCCGCGTGAGTACACACCTTCGAGAACGCGGCGTACCCGCCGACGGTGTACTCGTCGCGCACGTCGTCGCTGTACGCCGACTCCTCGAAGCGCACGAGCAGCGTCGGGGCGTCTTCGATCCCCGGACGCGGCTCGGGGAACACCGTGAGCTGTTCGCCCGGAGCGATGCGGTCCTCCGTGATCCGTTCGCCGACGTCGTCGACGAGGGGGATCCCGTCTTCGTACACCGGTCCCCGATACTTCGTGTCGAACACCCGAGTGAGCCCGGCGACGGGGGCTGCGAGACTCCCGACCGCGGTGATCCCCCCGACGGTCGCGAGGACCTTCGCGTAGTCACGGCGCTTGAGTTCGGCGCGCGCGTCCCGCCAATACGGCCGGTAGATGCTCGGATTGACCGCGGGCCCGTCGTCGTTATCCGGGCACGCGTCGCACAGCTCGCCGTCGCCGGCGTCGGTCCGCCCGCCAGGGCCCTCGTCTCCGTGCGACGCGGCGTTCGGCGGGGCGCCGGTTCCGTCTCCCGTCGGTCGTGGGTCGGTTACGTCGTCTTCCATCAGTGGTCCCTCCGTTCGGCGACTTCGACGTGAGGCATGAACCACGCGTAGTACGACACCGTCGAGCCCAGCAGCGACATGAACAGCCCGAAGGCGTAGATCCCGAAGTACTGGGTCCGGGCGAGCGTGAGGTACTCGGCGGTGAGCAGCGCAGAGAACACTATGGCGAGGGCGGTGAGCCCGCCCATCGCGACGAGCCCCTCGATGGCGTCGCTCGCGTCGTGGTACTCGACGACCCACCGGTCCTCGGTCTCGAGCCAGGGGAACGTCGCTCGATTCACTCCCTCCGGCGGCGGTGCGTCGAGTCCGCCGCCGTCTGTGGCCGCTGCCTCGGTTGTGTCGGCCGCATCGCCCGGGCCCCCACCGCTCGCGTCGGGCCGCGCGGCCCGGTTCATGAAGCGGTGAAAAAAGGCCATGGCTCCCAAGAGGCCCAGCAGCGCGACCCAGACGATCACGCCAACCTGACTCGGCGAGAGCTTGTTCGGCGTGTCTACGAACCCCTCCAGCGGTTGCATCTCGCTCACGCTCTGGTCGATCCGAACCTCCTCTGACGGCGGCTCGCCGTGGAGCCCGACGTACCACGTCGGCAGCAGCACGGCGAGCACGATGAGGAGGATGGCAATCGTTCGTCGGTCCATTGTGTTGTATCGTGTGTCGTGTCGATGAGCCGGCTCAGCGGCGCGAACGCGCTCCCGCGGCGCCGGCCCACCGTCCGCCGCGGTGATCGCTCGTGAGATCTCGATTCCCTGTGGGCGTCTGGTCGGTGTTACTTACGGTAGACAGATCTCTGACATACTGTAACGTTGGACCGGAAACGAACAACTAGCTACTCCCGAACTGTTCGGCGGTTTAAATACGGTCGCAAAACCACCGGGCCGGCGTCGGTGTCTTCCGAGTCGTCGTCGAACAACTGGGACAGCAGGGTCGCCGTCACGAGCGAAGGGCTCCGAGACGGTCGACGTGGCCAGACCGAGTTCGGACCGCTAAGCGACGGCGCTACTGGTTGGCGGACGCGTTATCGTCGAACCGCGAGCACGGGAGCGTTCGCGTGCCGGACGACCTCATCGGTGATGCTGCCGAAGACGATGCGTTCCGCTCCGCTTCGGCCCTTTGTACTCATCACTACGAGGTCGATATCGTTGTCGTCGACGTACTCCGTGATCACCCTCGCCGGGCTACCGACCTCGACAGCGATGGTCGCCTCGACATCGTCGGGCGCGGTTTTCGAGACAATCTTCTCAGCCGCCGACACTCGTTCGGTTCGCCGCTCGGCGAGCTCCGCTTCGTCACGCCCGGCGGTGCCGAGACCGCTCGCGAGTTCGACGATCGAGAGCACATGTATCGCCGCGTCGTATCGCTCTGCGTGGCTGAATGCGTGTGTCGCGGCGCTGGTCGTCGCCTCGCTGCCGTCCGTCGGAAAGAGGATGGTCTCGTACATTCTGTGGGATCCGTCGAATCGTCGGTCGGTGTCGTTCGGATGGCGGTCGTTGAGTCACTGTCGACGGGCGATAAGCACTGCGTCGGCAAGCACGTCGTGGCCGATCGGAACCAGGTGAACGACCGCACCGATCGCGAAGATGTTCAGCGTGACGAACGCGCGTAGCGGGCCGAGGCTCCCCGCGAGGAGACCGAGCGTCACCACGCCGGTCGCGGCGTAGACGACGCGCTCTTGGTGTCGTATCTGTGGGCTCTCCCAATTGTACAGTGCGGTGACGAGGTAGCCGATTCCGAGTACCGCCAACCACGGGTGCCAGTACGCGTACTGCAACATCGCGGACGGGACGAGGTCAGCGAGGGCGGCGACGTTAATGACGGTCGCGGCGACGTTCAGGCCACCCCAAACTAACCAGACGCGGTTCCGCCGTACGGTCGGTGTGGTATACGTCACGCCGAAGAACACGATTCCGACGGTCAACACCATCCAGACGACGACGATCGACTGGATCAGTCCGAACGGAGCGAGACCCGGGTTACGACTGAACAGCCACGAGATTCCCCATCCGAGAACGCCTTCGAGAAAGCCGAACAACAGCAGTCCGTCTCCGGGAAGCGGCGGCGACAACAGCCGCCGAAAGTACAGTACCAACGCGATCCGTGACCGGTGAAGTCGACCGGACCAGTCCGATGTTTCATTAGTCACGGGCGGTCTGGCCCCTGTAACCGGCAGTCGTCGATACCGCCTCGTTGCGGCGGCGCCAGTGGGACATACCGTATGATAGAACGGGAGACGGAAAGTATCGGGGGTCGTTCGCTCGACCGCACGCGACAGCGACGTATAGTCGAGCGGTCGCGGGCCAAGCGATCGCGACCGAACGGCGACCAATATTCCCGTCCACTCTGTTCGGATCGTTGCTCACGGCGGGCCACCGGGTGAGCTCCGGTGCGTCGCGGCCCTCGATTTGCCCGGGTCTCCGGCGTCTCCGCCGAGGGAACGTTTAAAAGCGTCCGGCCGGAACGAGGGGGTATGCCAACCTTCGAACTGAACCTCTCGGACGACGTCTACGCGGAGTTCCAGCAGCTCGCCGACCAGGAGTTCGTCTCCGAGGAACAGGCCGCGGAGGACCTCATCGCCTCCGGCATCGAGGCGTACAACGTGAGCGTCGTCGACGACGAGCCGCGCGACGAGATGCTGGACGGCGCGGAGAACAACATGTTCGACACCGCCGAGGACCCCGGAAGCCTCGAAGACGACCGGCTGTAGGCGACCTCGGTCTCGTCCCGACTTTTCGTTCCCGTCAGTACCCCAGCCCCAGCGCTCGGTTCGCGAGCAGCGTGACCAGCCCGAGCGTCATCACGCCGGCGAGCAGGCCGAACGCGACGCCCCAGCCCGCGACGTCGGAGACGGTCCCGACGACGACGCTACCGGACGCGCCGAGCACCATGTAGGCCGTTCGGACGAGCCCGAACCCGGCGCCGCGCTCGGCGTCGGAGAGGAGGTCCATGAACCGGGACTGAACGGGCGCGCCCCACGACATCGCGACGCCGACGAGACAGACGGCGGCGACGGTGGGGCCGAGCCCGAGGTCGAAGCGCGCCGTCGCGACGAGGAGCCCGTAGCCGGCGATCCCCGCGCTCATCGTCCCCATCGCCGTCACGTCGCGACCGAACCGGTCGGAGAGCGAGCCCGTGACCGGTTGGGTCCCGCCGTGAACGAGGAAGTACAGCGAGAACAGCAGCGCCGACAGCGCCGTCGAGAGCCCGCTCCCGACGTCGAGGAACGTCGGGAGGAACGAGGCGGTCGCCTGCCACGAGAACGCGCCCATCGTCGCCAGCGCGGTCGTGTAGAGGATCGGCGGCCGCGAGAGCAGTTCGAGGAGCGGCGCGAGAGCGAACCGCTCGCGCATCGGCTGATCCGGGCGGATCGGCTCGGTGGGCCGCACCCGCCACGCGAACAGGGCGAACACGGGTACCGCGACGGCGACGCCGAGGAGGATGCCGGCGCGCCAGCCGTACCGGGAGCCGACGAGCGCGGCGAGGGGCGGCGCGGCGAGCCCGGCGATCGGGCCGCCCGCGACGTGGACGCCGATGGCGCGGCCGATGTCGTCGAACTGCTTCGCGAGGAACGTCGTCGCCACGGAGTAGTGGAGTCCGGCGCCCGCGCCGAGCGCCACGGTGAACAGGATGAAGACGGCGATCGACGGTGAGGCGGCGATCAGGAGCGAGGCGACCGCGGTCAGGATGACCGTGCGCTCCCCGTACCGGTCGCCGAGCACGCCGGAGGGGAACTGCGCCAGCGCGTACGCCAGCCACATCCCCGAGAGCGCGAGGCCGACCGTCGCGTTCGTGACGCCGAACCGCGCCGTGATCCGCGGGACCAGCGGGCTGATGGCCAGCCGCGCGACCATCGTCGCGGTGAACGCGAGCGTGCAGAGGGCGAGCGCCGTGTGCCGGTACCGCCAGTTCACGGTCGCCGTTCTCGACCCGGGTCAAAGCGGGTTCCGGTCGCGGCCAGTCGGGCCGAGTGTGGTGTGCGGTCGCCTCGCACGCACCGCGGACCGGACCGCCGAGCCCCGTCAGACCTCGAACGCGATCGGGTACTCGGTGAGGTTCTCGTACCCGTCCTCGGTGACGACCACGAGGTCCTCGATCCGGACCCCACCGACGTCCGGGTCGTACAGGCCGGGCTCGACGGTGATCACGTGACCGGGCTCCAGCTCCCCGCCGCCGCTCGCGAGCCGGGGGGACTCGTGGACGTCGAGCCCGATCCCGTGGCCGGTGGAGTGGATGAACCCCGTCTCCGTCTCGGGAGCGGTGCGGAACGTCGGCTCGCCGGCCTCCTCGTACACCTCGCAGGCCGCGGCGTGGACGTCCTCGCCGGTCGCGCCCGGCTCGACGGCGTCGAGGGCGGCCGCCAGCGCGCGCTCGGTGAGGTCGTACCACTCCCGGAGCGCCGCCGGCGGCTCGCCGACGCAGAACGTCCGGGTCATGTCGGCGTTGTACTTCGTCGCCTTCGACCGCGGGAAGACGTCGACGATTATGGCCTCGTTCGCTCGGAGCGGGCCGGAGCCGCGGTCGTGGGGGTCGGCCGCCTGCGCGCCGCCGGCGACGATCGTCTCGTCGAGCGCGCAGCCGTGACGGAGCAGCGTCGCCTCGATCTCCTCGGCGACGCGCTCGCTGGTGAGCGGCTCGCCGTCCGCGATCAGGAGCGTCCCGGGCTCGACGTCGGCGTCGGCGGACGCGGCTTCGCCGGCGACGTCCGCGCTCGCGAGCAGGTCCTCGGCGGCGCGCATCGCGGCCTCGTTCGCGCGCTGGGCCTCGCGGATCGCGTCGACCTCCTCGTCGGTCTTCACGGCGCGGACCTCCCGGAGGAGGTCGTCGCCGTCGACCGCGACGTCGACCCCGCGCTCCCGCATCGCGTCGGCGGTCCCGACCGGGCCGCGCGGCGGCATGAACACCGACTCGACGCCCTTGTCGCGGACGAACGCGGCGTACATGTCGTAGCGCTCCTCGCGCCCGCCGTACTCGTAGTCGTAGTCGGCGTGGCGCTCGACGGTGTCGGCGGCGGCCTCCGACCGCGCCCGCCCGTACTCCAGCCCCGAGACCAGCACGTGGACCTCGCCGTCGGCGTACAGCGTCAGGAACGGGTCCGGGCCGGTGAACCCGGAGAGGTACAGCTGGTTCGCGTCCTCCTGCGAGGCGTCGAGCAGGTAGCCGTCGGTCTCGAGGGCGGCGAGCGTCTCGTCGAGGCGTGTGCGGTTCATACGCGAGGTGCTCGGGCGACGCCCAAATCGGTTGCCCTCGCGGAACCGAGCGGCCGCGTCGAATCGCCGGTATATCACGAAATATCTATATAGCAGCGATAGGTGAGCCGGCGCGCAGAGCACGCGGCCGTCGAACCGCCGAAAAATCACGGCTATTTTTGCCGTGGTGACGTTCACGACGGCCTCTTCCGTAGGTTTTCAGAATCGATATCGGCACAAGGATTTAAATACTCTCAGGCCTTACCCGTTAGTGAGGAGACTAACCGAGACGCGTCTCTCGGTCCCCTCGTTCCCTCCATTTGAACCAACCAATGAGCGAAAACGTTCGAACGTACACGGCGGAGCACGTCGACGACGAGGAGGAGACCGAGTCGTCGGACGAGGAACTGCGATGTCCCGAGTGCAGCGGCCAGCTCGCGACCGACACCGAGCACGGCGAGACGGTGTGTGTCGACTGCGGGCTCGTCGTCGAGGAGGACGAGATCGACCGCGGGCCGGAGTGGCGCGCGTTCGACTCCAAGGAGAAGGACAACAAGTCGCGCGTCGGCGCCCCGACGACGAACATGATGCACGACAAGGGGCTCTCGACGAACATCGGCTGGCAGGACAAGGACGCCTACGGCAAGTCCCTCTCCAGCCGGCAGCGCGAGAAGATGCAGCGGCTCCGCACCTGGAACGAGCGGTTCCGCACCCGCGACTCCAAGGAACGGAACCTGAAACAGGCGCTCGGCGAGATCGACCGCATGGCCTCGGCGCTCGGCCTCCCGGACAACGTCCGCGAGACCGCCTCGGTCATCTACCGCCGCGCGCTCGACGAGGACCTCCTGCCCGGCCGTTCCATCGAGGGGGTCTCGACGGCCTCGCTGTACGCGGCCGCCCGGCAGGCCGGCACGCCGCGCAGCCTCGACGAGATCGCGGCCGTCTCCCGCGTCGAGAAGGACGAGATCGCCCGGACGTACCGCTACGTCGTCCGCGAACTCAAGCTGGAGATCCAGCCCGCGGACCCCGAGAGCTACGTCCCGCGGTTCGCCTCCGACCTCGGCCTCTCAGACGAGGCCGAGCGCCGCGCCCGGTCGCTGCTCGACACCGCGAAGTCGCAGGGGATCCACTCCGGCAAGTCGCCGGTCGGCCTCGCCGCCGCGGCGGTGTACGCCGCCTCGCTGCTGGTCAACGAGAAGGTGACTCAGAGCGAGGTCAGCGACGTCGCGAACATCAGCGAAGTGACCATCAGGAACCGGTACCACGAGCTGTTGGAGGCCGAGGACGGCGTCGCGCTGAGCTGATCGGCGCGCCGGACACGACGACCGCACGCGGTCGACGCTCCGCCCTTTCTGACCGACGTCCGGACGCTCGGGCGTCCGGACGCGGTTCCCCTTTCAGAACGCCCAAGCCCCCGCGGGCCGAGCGGCGCGTATGGAGACCACCCGTCACTTCACCGCGACGACGTACGTCGTCAACGACGGCGCGACCGCGCTCCACGCGCACGACCGGCTCGGGATCCGGCTCCCGCCGGGCGGCCACGTCGACCGCGACGAGCTCCCCCACGAGGCGGCGCTCCGCGAGGTCCGCGAGGAGACCGGGCTGGAGGCCGAGCTGGTCGCGACCGAGTCGTCGATCGAGGGGCCGAACACGCGCGGGCTCCCGGAGCCGGCCCACCTCATGCTCCACGACATCAACGTCCGCGAGGACGGGGCCGTGGGGCACCAACACGTCGACCACCTCTACTACGCCCGCGTCGACTCCCGCGATATCGCGCCGAACGGCGACGACGAGGTCGACTCTGACGGGTGGCGCTGGTACACGCCGGCCGAACTGGCCGCGAGCGAGCTGCAGCCGGACGTGATCGAACTCGGCCGCGAGGCGATCGCGACCGTCGAGGAGCCGTAGTCGGCCGACGACCCGCGGGAGCGATCGCCGGAAACCCCGGGCCTGCGCGCCGGTCGGCACCGACTGGATCGGCTTCGATCGGCGTCAGACGGGCGTCTCACGGTCCGGAAGGTATTTGGGTCGTTGCAGGCGACATAAACCAAGATGGACGCGCAGCGACGATCGGAGATCACCGAGTGGGATTCCCGCGGGTTCTCGGGCGGATTCGCCGAACTCGGGCGCCTCGTCGACCGCGGATTCTCCGGCGCGGTGACCGACGGCACGGCGTGGCTGTTCGTGTTCGAGGGCCGCGTCGTCGGCGCGGTCGACGGCGACCTCGCGGACTTCTCGGAGGCCTCTGGCACGCTGTACGAGGCCCCCGAACCGGTCCTCCCGGTCCTGTTCGCCATGCAGGAGCGGGGCGGCGAGCCCCGGGCGCAGTACTACACGAACGACACCCCGCTCTCGGAGGCGGACCAGAAGCTCTCTCGCGGCGGGTTCACGGGCTACGTCGAGCTGTCGGAGAACGTGCTCTCCGGCGACTACTACGTCACGTACACGGCGGGCGAGTCGATGACCGCCGCGTACGTCGGCAACTCGCGACGCCTGGAGACGGGCGAGAAGGCGTTCTCGCTGGCCGACGACGAGGTCGGCATCTACACCGTCTACGAGGTCGACCTGAGCGTCAGGGAGATCCCGTCCGACGGCGACGCCGGAGCAGCCGAGTCCGGGGCCGCCTCGACAGCCGAACCGTCCCTCGACGGGTCGGCAGCGGCGGACCCCGAGCCGAGCGCTGCGGGCCGCGACGGCGACTCGGATCGAGACGACGTCACCGCGGCCGACGAGCCCGGTGACGCGGCGGCCGACGACGCCGACGGGAGCCCGGCGCGCCACGGAGTCGCCGGAAGCGAGAGGGCGGACGAGAGCCGCGAGAGTCCCGCTGGTCGGGACGAGACCGAAGCCGGCGGCGACGACGGACCGTCGCCCGTCAGGGTCGGCGGATCCGACGGCCGAGATACTGACGGTCGCGATACCGACGGCCGAGATACTGACGGTCGCGATACCGACGGCCGAGATACTGACGGTCGCGATACCGACGGCCGAGATACTGACGGCGAACGACGGGAAGCCAACGGAGAGCGCAGCGCAGACGCGGAACGTGGCGCGAACGAGGCGCGAAGCGCTGATGACGCCGCCCTCGACGCGGGCGCCGGCGCGGACGAACCGGCGAGCGACGCAGAGGCCGCGGCCACGTCGGACGCCCGCGACGATCGCGAGCCCTCCGACGCGGCCGCCGTCTCGGCGGACTCGGACCGGCCCGAGGGCGAGCCGCACCCGAGCGACGACGTGTTCTCCGAGGAGGAGGAGTGGCGCGAACAGAAGTCGATCCCCGCGTTGGACCCGTCGGAATCGAGCGACCCGCCGACCGGCCGCGACGGAAACGGGGGAGGCTCCGCCAGCGGCTCCCGGCGGTCCCGCGGATCGAACGGCGCCGCGCGGCGAAACGATCCCGAACCGGGCGGGCAGTCCGCGGGGGACGACTCTCCGGATCCGCGGTCGACGGCCGAGGCCGACTCGAACCGGTCCGCCGTGTCGCAGCGCTCGCGGGGCGCCGACGGATCGACCGGCGACGGACGGGGCCAAGATCGCCTGCGCCAGCTGAAGAGCGCGCTGGAGGAGTCGGAGCGGAAGCGCGAGTCGCTGGCGGCGGAGCTGGACGAGACCGTCGCGGACCGGGACGACGTCGAGGCCGAGCGCGACGAGCTGGCCGCCGAGGTGGACCGCTTGGAGTCGGAGCTCTCGACGCTCCGCGAGGAGCGCGACCGCCTGCGCGAGGAGCTCGCCGCGGCCCGCGACCGGCTCCCCGAGGGCGACCGCTCGCTGTCTCCCGCGGAGGCGCGGAGCGGGACGAACCTCTTCGTGCGGTACGATTCCAAGGGCGGCGCGACGCTCGAGGACGCCCACGACGGGGCGGTCGACCGCGACGCGCTCAGCGAGAACCTGCGGATCGAGCATCACACGAGCTTCGAGACGGACGGGCTCACGGTCGACGGGCGGCCGTACGAGGAGTTCCTGCGGGACACGATCGAGTACGGCTTCACCCGCTGGCTCGTCGAGGACCTCCCGTTCGAGGTGAGCGGGACCGGCAACCAGAGCGTTCTCCGCGACCTGTACGACGCGATCCCCGAGGTCGACCGGGCGGAGATCGGCGGCTCGGTGTCGATAGCGATCCGCGAGAACGGCGAGGAGACGCGAGAGCAGCGCGCGTTCGACCTCGTGTTGCGCGACCGGATGGGGAACCCCCTGTTCGTCGCCGATCTCAACGACAGCCGGGACCCGACCGCCGAGGGGACGCTGGAGTCCCTCGTGGGCAACGGCCGCGACATCGCGGAGTCGAACGACTCGTTCGCGGCTGCGTTCGCGGTGACTGAGAGCTTCTTCGAGCCGGGCGCGTTAGAGACGGCGAGCGACGCGGTCGGCGGCGGGCTGTTCAGCCGGTCGAAGCGCGCCAGCTTCGTGAAGCTTTCGCGCAAGCAGGGGTACCACCTCTGTCTGGTCGAGGCCCGCGACGGCGGCTTCCACATGACCGTCCCCGACCTGTAGCTCGGCGCTGTTCGCGGCGGAGAGACGGCGACCCGTGACTCCGGGCGGGCGGCGAGAGAAACCGCGGCGGGTAATCAGAGTCGGGGCGCGAGACAACTGCGGCTGCGGTGACCCGAGATCGAAACGCGGACCCGCGGCCGGCGGCGCGTACGAACGGAGGCGTTCAGTTCTCGAGCTCGGCGGCGTCGTCGATCCGCATGGAGCCGAGCTTGTCGACCGTCTCGTCGAGCTTCTCGTCGAGCTCGTCGACGAACTCGTGGGTTCGCTCGGTGGTGATGGCGCCCTGGCTCGACGGCTCGATGAGGTTCTCCTCCTCGAGCACGCGCAGGGAGTACCGGACCTTGTGATGGGGGTATCCCGTCTCGTTCGACATCTTCACGATGCCGATCGGCTCGTTTTCGATGACCATCCGCAGGACTTGGAGGTGTCGTTCCAGCATGTCTACCTCCTTCTCTAGTCGATCTATCATGGCACATGTTAACTCGTCATGCCCCTGTTTAAAAGTTGCTGTCGTCGGCCGCCCCCGGGTCGCTCGATCCCCGACTTCGACGTGGCAGTAGTTAACGTGTTCGATCGATCGGGGACCGAGTGGTCGTGCGAATCGACGGCCGACTCCGCGAGCAGCGGCCCCGCGAATCGGTGGCGGAGTTCGTCGCTTCGCCCGTCGCGAGCCCGTCAGACGGGGATCTATCGCACGAACGGGCATACCTCATATGAGTACGCCGCAATCTGATGCACGTTCGTGGGGTGATCGCGTCCGCGGACCGTAATCTGTTTTACCCCCCGGAAGGAACCACCGGGCCGTATGACACTCACCATCGTCGGCTCCCAGCTGGGTGACGAGGGCAAGGGCGCGCTCGTCGACCGGTGGGGAGGGGACGCGGACGTCGTAGTCCGTTATCAGGGCGGCGACAACGCCGGCCACACCGTCGTCGAGGGGGGCGCGGAGTACAAGCTCTCGCTGGTACCGAGCGGCGCCGTCCGCGGCACGGTCGGCGTCCTCGGCAACGGCTGCGTCGTCAACCCGCGCACGCTGTTCAGCGAGATAGACGGCCTGCGCGAGCGCGGGCTCGACCCGGACGTGCGGGTCGCCCGCCGGGCGCACGTGATCCTGCCGTACCACCGCGTGCTGGACGGGATCGAAGAGGAGGTCAAGGCCGACGACGACGCCGGCGACGAGGTCGGCACGACCGGCCGCGGAATCGGGCCGACGTACGAGGACAAAGCGGGCCGCCGAGGGGTCCGGGTCGCCGACCTGCTCGACCCCGACGTGCTCCGAGAGAAACTGGAGTACGCCGTCCCGCAGAAGCGCGCGATCGTCGAGGACGTGTACGGGCTCGAGATCGACGGCGATGAAGAGCGCGCCGAGGCGTTCGACGTCGACGCGCTCCACGAGGAGTTCGCCGCGATCGGAGAGCGCCTCGCCGACGAGGGGATGACGGTCAACTGCTCGGACTACCTCCACCGCCGCCACGAGGCCGGCGACGAGATCCTCTTCGAGGGCGCTCAGGGGACGCACATCGACGTCGACCACGGGAACTACCCGTTCGTCACGTCCTCGAATCCGACCGCCGGCGCCGCCGCGGTGGGCTCCGGGCTCGGGGTCACGAAGGTCGGCGACGGCGAGGTCGTCGGGATCGTGAAGGCGTACCTCTCCCGCGTCGGCGAGGGGCCGATGCCGACCGAGCTCGACGGGGACGCCGACGAGGAGGCGCTCGCCGACGACATCCGAGAGAAGGGCGGTGAGTTCGGCACCGTGACGGGTCGCCCCCGTCGGATCGGCTGGCTCGACCTCCCGATGCTGCGCCACGCGGCGCGCGTCTCCGGCTTCACGGGGCTCGCGGTCAATCACGTCGACGTGCTCGCCGGGCTCGACGGGCTGAAGGTGTGTACCGGCTACGAGCTAGATGGAGAGGAGATCGATACCGTCCCCACCACGACCGACCGATGGGAGCGGTGCGAACCGGTGTACGAGTCCCTCGACACCTGGGCGGAGTTCGACTCGGCCGCGGTCGCCGAGGAAGGCTACGACGCGCTCCCCGAGGCGGCCCGCGAGTACCTCGAGTTCGTCGCCGACGAGACCGACACGCCCGTCTACGCGGTCGGCGTCGGTCCCGACCGCGAGGAGACGGTCGAGCTGGTGAACCCGTTCGACGCGTAGGCCCCCGTCGCGGGCATACGTCGTTTGGTGCGACGCGTTCGACGGGTGTGAACTGGCCGTTCAGACGGCTCTCTCTGGCCATCCGACTTTCCGGACACTGAGGTCACACGCACGGTACGTCCCGGAGTCCTCGCGACACGCTCGCACTTGCGACGGGGGCTCACCTGTTCGGCTCTTCGCTGTCGTCCATCAGAGAGGAGATGATCAGTCGCTTGATTCCGCGCCGAAGGAGCCCGCTAGCCGCGGGCTGAGAGATGTCCAGGTCGGCGGCGACGTCACTGAGAGTCACGTCTCGGGGCTCTTCGAAATACCCCGCATCGACCGCGACGAGGAGCGCCTCCCGCTGGCTGTCGGTCAGTCCCGCGTCCGTGGTACCGATGCCATCGTACTCGTTGACACGCACGAGCTCGATACTGATGTCATTCCGTCGTGCGTAGTCCCACAGGCGAGTCAGATTCGCTCGCTCGGGCAGCCACACCGTCAGGTTCCACGCGCCACCCTCGTTTTCCATGTCGAGGATGACACCGCTCGCCGCCGAGACGACCGGCGAGACGATCGTTGCTTCGTCCGAATACTCCACGCTGTAAATCGCCCTCCCGTCGCCGGTTTCACGCAGGCGCTCGAACGCCCCGATTGTGTGATCGTTCCGCAATCCCCTCTCGAACCGACGGAGATCGGACGATTCCACGCGGTAAAAGAACCGCCCGGACGTCGGATCGGTGCCCGCCTCCGATACCGATTCGACGCTCGCACTGCTGTCGTGACGGACCGCGCCCGTGAGGACGATGTCGGCGTGCTCGACTCGGACGACCGCTTTAATATCGCTCATCGTTCTGTGAGGGAACTGCCTCCGGAGTTCCACCTCCGTGAGCGACGGGTGCCGAGGTGGTCGGCGCAAATCGACGATCGAACGCTCGCGACCGGCGTCAGTGCGGCGGTCGTTCGGTGAGTCCCGTCGCCCGGTTGGGCACGGCCTTCGGATACGCGGGTCGCGGTGATATACCTATGTCTCATACGTGTGCGGTTCGGACCGGGAGGGCGACTTGGGGACCGACACGGTGTCGGCCCGAACCGACCGGTCCGGTTCGGCTGTTCGAAGACCCTCCGGCGGACCCGTTCGCAGCGTTCTCGACTCGTCACCGTGGCGGCTTGAACAGCGTCGCGCGGACCCGGTCAAACCAATCGAGTGCGGCCGGGCGAGCGGACGCGGCAGGGAGGTAGAACTTCGGTTCGGTTCTGTCGTCGCCGTCGCGGACGCGGTCGTTCCGTGTCATACGGGTGGAACGTGGAGCCCTCGGCCCATCGGTCTCCGGCTTATGAGTATAACTCACTTATATACTAACGGCCGATCGCGCCCCTGCCGGCCGCCACTGGCGGCCACCTGCCGTACACGATGGCGGGGCGGTCGAGGTCGGTGAGAACGGCGGCCATCGTGACAACGGACGGCGAACGAGGGGTGTGGGTCGCGACCGTCATCGCCCGGGGGTCGGCGCGTCTCCGACCGAGAGAGACCTTCGACGTCAAAGCGATCGGGTGCTCCAACGGGCTCGATCGGCTCCGTCGTTACCGACCCGCACCCGGACGCCGTCGTTCACGGTACGGGGGTCGCGTCGTTCGACGTGAGTCCTCCGACGCGGGCCGTGCGTACCTCCGTCCGCGGTGCTAGCTCGCTCGACACACTCGTCGGCGACGGCCGCTCTGGCCGCCCGAACGGTGCTCCTGAAGCGGCGGCGGGTATCGACGGTCCACGCGAACGGCCCGCGCCGGTCGTCGCCGAAGACGGCCGTTCCGGACCGTGAGGTCCGAGCGCCCGCGCCGCTAGCCGCCGAACGATCCTGGACACCCCGGCACGGCGACTGCCGTCCCGAGCGCGGGGAACTGACGCCGACGCACCCGAGGCCGGACGCCGTGAGAGGGCTCAGGAATCGGGGCGCATCGCTCGTCGGCGCTCTACGCCCGCAGATCGATCTCGTCCAGAGCTGCCATATCCTCGTCGGTCAGCGAGAGGTCGGCGGCCGCGACGTTCGTTTCGAGGTGTTCGACGCTCGACGTGCCCGGGATCGGGAGCGTCACGTCGGAGTGTTCGAGCAGCCACGCCAGCGCGACCTGCTGTGGCGTGGCGTCGCGACGCTCGGCGACCTCGTCGAGCACGGCGGCCGGCCCCTCCTGAAAGACCGCGTACATCGGCCCCCACGGGATGAACCCCACGTCGTCGCGCTCGCAGGCGCGGAGCACGTCCTCGTCGTCTCGGTGCCCGACGTTGTACCGGTTCTGGACGGTCGCGATATCGACGATCTCCGTCGCCGTCTCCAGCTGTTCGACGGTGACGTTCGAGAGGCCGACGTGGGCGATCTGCCCGGCGTCCTTCATCTCCGCGAAGGCGTGGACGGAGGCCTCGAAGTCGGTGTCCGGGTCGGGCCGATGGAACTGGTAGAGGTCGATCGTGTCGGCCCCGAGCCGGTCGAGGCTGCACAGCACCTGATTCTTCAGGAAGTCCGGGTCGCCGTGGGGGAGCCAGTCGCCCTCGCGGTTGCGGAGCAGCCCGGCCTTCGAGGCGACGACCACGTCGTCGGGGTCGCCGAGGGCCTCGCCGATCAGGCGTTCGCTGACGCCCGGCCCGTAGGAGTCGGCGGTGTCCACGAAGTCGACGCCGAGCTCGACGGCCCGCCGGAGGACCCGCTTGGCCTCCTCCTCGTCGGCCGGCCGCCCGATGATGTCCTCGCCCGTGACTCGCATCGCGCCGAAGCCGAGGCGATTGACGGTCAGGTCGCCGCCGACGTCGAACGTCTCGCTCCGGGTCGTCGTCGCTGGTGACATGGCCGGGCGTACGCGTGCGGCCCCCAAAGTCGTAAGGATAGCGGAGGGGGGAGAGCGCCGACCGGCGCGCCGCGGCCGACGGCCCGTCTTGCGCGCGTCGCTACTCATAAACCGCCCCCGCGTGATCGTAAAGTATGGACGCCGAGCGCGAGGTACTCGACGTGTTGGCGCGGAACGCCCGCGAGGACATCGACGACATCGCGGCCCAGACGGGCCTCGACGCCGCCGCGGTAGAGGAGGCCATCGCGGCGCTGGAGGCGGACAACGTGGTCCACGGCTACCAGGCGGTCATCGACTGGGACCGCGTCGACGAGGGGAAGATCCGGGCGGTCGTCGAGATCAACGTGGAGCTCGACCGCGAAACGGGGTACGAGCAGGTCGCCGACCGAATCGCGAAGTTCCCGGCGGTCGACGCCCTCCACCTCGTTTCCGGTGACTACGACTTCGCCGTCGAGGTGCTCGGCGAGACGATGCAGGACGTCTCCCGGTTCATCTCCGAGCAGGTCGCGCCCATGCCGGAGGTCACCCAGACGGTGACTCACTACATCATGGAGACGTACAAGGACGGCGGGGTGCGGTTCGAGGACGGCGACGACGACGACCGCCTCTCCGTCTCGCCATGAGGCTCTCGGAGCGCGCGCGCGACCTCCCCGAGTCGGGGATCCGGAAGTTCTTCGAGCTCGCGGAGGCGCGCGACGACGTGATCTCGCTGGGCGTCGGCGAGCCGGACTTCTCGGCGCCGTGGGCGGCCCGGAACGCCGCGATCGACTCGCTCGAACGCGGGAAGACCTCCTACACGTCGAACCGCGGAATGGCCGCCCTCCGCGAGCGGATCGCGGCCCAACACGAGCGCTACGACCAGCCGTACGACCCGGCCGAGGAGGTGCTCGTCACCACCGGCGCGAGCGAGGCGGTCGACCTCGCCTTCCGCGCGCTCGTCGACCCCGGCGACACGGTCGCGGTCCACGAGCCGACGTACATCTCCTACGGCCCGGGGATCGAACTGGCCGGCGGCGAGCGGCTGACGGTCCCCACGCGGGCCGAGGACGACTTCGCGCTCACGCGGAGCGCGCTGGAGGCGTCGGGCGCCGCCGACGCGGACCTCCTCGTCCTCTGTTACCCGAACAATCCGACCGGCGCGACCATGACCGACGAGCAGTACGCGGCGGTCGCCGCCTTCTGTCGCGAGAACGACATCCGGGTGATCGCCGACGAGATCTACGCCGCGCTCACGTACGGGACCGACCACGCCTCGATCGTCACGCGGCCGGGGATGCGCGAGCGCACCGTCGTCGTCAACGGCTTCTCGAAGGCGTACGCGATGACCGGCCTCCGGCTCGGGTACGCGCTCGGACCGACCGAGGCGATCGACGCGATGAACCGGATCCACCAGTACACGATGCTGTCGGCGCCGACGACGCCGCAGTACGCGGCGATCGAGGCGCTCGACCGCTGCGACGACGAAGTGACCGAGATGGTCGACGAGTACAACCGCCGCCGCCGACTCGTCGTCTCCCGGTTCAACGAGATGGGCCTCGACACGTTCGAGCCCGGCGGCGCCTTCTACGCCTTCCCCGACTGCGGGGGCGACGACGAGGTCTTCGCCGAGGAGCTGCTGGAGGCGCAGGGCGTCGCCGTCGTCCCCGGCTCCGTCTTCGGCGCGGGCGGCGAGGGCCACCTCCGGGTGTCGTACGCGACCTCGATGCGCGAGCTGAAGGAGGCGACCGACCGGATCGCGACGTTCGTCAACGGGCGTAACTGACGAGCGTCCGCCGAGCGCCCGCCGAGCGCGCCCGGTCGGTCTCGCTTCTCGGAGCCAAACGACTAACGCGGTCGCCCGCCACGAGCGGGTATGGGCGAGTACGACGCAGTCGTGGTCGGTGCGGGCGTGGTGGGGTGTGCGGCCGCCCGCGCGCTCGCCGGCGAGGGTCGAGACGTGCTGCTGTTGGAGCGAGGCGACTTCCCGAACCCGCGGGCGACCTCGCACGGACCGAGCCGCATCTTCCGACTCGCCTACCACGAGGGCGAGATGTACGTGCCGATGCTTCGCCGGAGCCGACGGGCGTGGCAGCGACTCGACCGCGACGCGGAGGCCGACCTCTTTTATCGAACCGGGTCCCTGACCGTCGGGCCCGAGTCGGGCGACTCGTTCACCGGCGCGCGAGCGACCTGTCACACCCACGACATCGACCACGAGGTGCTGGACGCGGCCGCTGTCAACGACCGGTTTCCGGCCTACGACCTCCCCGAGGGGTACCGAGCCGTGTTCCAGCCCGACGGCGGGCTCCTCGACCCGGAGCGGTGTCTCGTCGCGCTCGCCGAGGCGGCGATGGCGGACGGCGCCGAGCTGCGGGCCCGCGAGCCGGTAGTCGACTGGACCGCGGGCGAGGACGGGGTCCGCGTTCGGACGCCGCGACGGGACTACGACGCCGACTCGCTCGTGGTCGCGTCGGGCGCTTGGGCCGCCGACCACGTCGCCGCGGTGGAGGGGTTGGTGGAGCGCGAGCGGCACGTTGCCTGTCGGATCCGGCCGCGGACCCCGGCCGCGTTCGCGCCCGACTCGTTTCCGGTGTTCGTGATGGACACCGAGGACGGCCGGCACTTCTACGGCCTCCCCCGGCATCGCGTTCCCGGATTCAAGGTGGGGGCGACCCACGCCGAGGGGAGCGCCGTCCATCCCGACGAGATTCACGACGCGGGACTGGCCGAGACGGAGGCGGCGCGCGGGTTCGCCCGCGACTTCGCGCCGACCGGTGACGGGGCGGTGCTGGGGACGAGGGCGTGCGTGCTGTCGCAGACGCCGGACGGGGACTACATCATCGACACGCTCCCCGACGGTGGGAACGTCGTCGTCGCGGTCGGGATGTCCGGACACGGGTTCAAGACGGCGCCGGTCGTCGGCGAGGTCGCCGCCGCGCTCGCCACGGACTCGGACCCGCCGGTCGACGCAGACCCGTTCGCTCTCGATCGGTTCGACGGGGTCGGTGACGGACGGGGGTAACCCCGACCGCTCGCGGTCGACGATCCGTCGACACGGGCGCCGACCGGAAGACACGGCGCGATCCGACGCCCGCCGTGCCGGGACGCCGTGATAAACGCGCTCCGGATTCCTCGTCATTTACGAATAATTATGATGAATTCGGCGGATCGGGTGAACATGGAGTTCCAGCTGACCGACGAGCAACGACAGCTTCGCGACGAGGTGCGGAAGTTCGCCGACGAGGAGATCCGGCCGGTCGCGACGGAGTACGACGTCGATGAAAAGTACCCGCACGAGGTCATGGAGAAGGCCGCCGAGATGGGCCTGCTCGCGCCGCACGTCCCGGTCGAGTACGGCGGCGTCGGGTACTCGTCGGTGGAGAACGCGATCCTGACCGAGGAGCTGTTCGCGGCCGACCCCGGGATCGGCCTCTGCGTCTCCAGCGCCGGGTTCGGCGCCGAGGCGCTGATGGAGTTCGGTACGGAGGCACAGAAGGAGCGCGTCCTCCCGGAGGTGACCGCCGGCGACGCGGTGATGGGCTCGGCGATCTCGGAGCCGCAGGCGGGCTCGGACGTGACGTCGGTCGAGACCCGCGCGGAGAAGGACGGCGACGAGTGGGTGATCAACGGGTCGAAGATGTGGATCACGAACGGCACCGTCGCCGACTACTTCGTCGTCGTCTGCGAGACCGACCCGGAGATCGACGACCGCTACTCCGGCTACTCGCAGATCCTCGTCGAGGGCGACCGCGACGGGCTCACCCGCGACAAGATCACCGGGAAGCTCGGTATCCGAGCGAGCGACACCGCGGAGCTCCGCTTCGACGACGTCAGGGTGCCGGAGGAGAACCTGATCGGCCAGCGCGGGATGGGATTCCTCCAGCTGATGCAGTTCTTCGACGAGACACGCACCGCGGTCGCCGCGCAGGGCGTCGGGATCGCCCGCGGCGCGGCCGAGCGCGCACTTGAGTACGCGGAGGAGCGCGAGCAGTTCGACCGCCCGATCAGCGACTTCCAGGCGATCAAACACAAGCTCGCGGAGATGCACACGAACACGGAGGCCGCCCGCTGGCTCACTTACCGCTCCGCGTGGGCGGTCGACAACGAGGCCGCCGATCTCACCGCGCTCGCGTCGATGGCCAAGGAGTTCGCCTCGCGGGTCGCCGTCGACGTCGCCGACGAGGCGGTCCAGGTCCACGGCGGCGCCGGCTTCGTCAACGATCACGACGTCGAGCGGCTCTACCGCGACGCGAAGATCACCCAGATATACGAGGGGACCACCGAGATCCAGAAGAACATCATCGCTCGCGAACTGCTCGACGAGGGGTTGTGAGCGACTCCGTCGGGTCGCTCGCGCCCCCCGCTCGCGACCGGTATATAAAAACCGGCGGCGGCCCTTCGTCACTGACATGAGCGACGGTGCGGACGCCGAGCCGGCCGGGAGCGCGAGCGACGGCGCGGACGCCGAGTCGGCCGGGAGCGCGAGCGGCGACGCGGACGCCGACGGCGTGACCCCGGAGGAACGCCTCAAGCGCCAGCGCGACGACCTCCGCCTGCTGAACCAGGTGATGCGCCACGACATCCGCAACGACCTCCAGCTGGTCGGGGCGTACGCCGAACTGCTCGACGACCACGTCGACGAGGACGGGAAGGAGTACCTAGAGGTCATAAAGCGCAACACCCAGAGCGCGGTCTCGCTGACCACGACGGTCCGCGACCTGGCCGAGGTCATGCTCCGGGAGGACACCGACCCGAGCCGCGTCGCGCTCGATAGGGTCCTCTCCCAGCAGGTCGAGGAGGTCCGCTCGGCGTACTCGGAGGCGGTGTTCACCGTCGAGGGATCGTTCCCCGACGAGGAGGTCGTCGCCGACGAGATGCTGAGCTCGGTGTTCCGGAACCTCCTGCGGAACGCGGTCCAGCACAACGACGAGACGCCGCCGACGGTGACGGTGTCGGCGACCCTCGACGAGGGCGAGGGCGTCGTCGAGGTACGCGTCGCCGACAACGGGCCCGGGATCCCCGAGGGCCAGCGCGACGAGGTGTTCGGGAAAGGAGAGAAGGGACTCGACAGCCCGGGCGCCGGTATCGGGCTGTACCTAGTCCGGTCGCTCGTCGAGATTTACGACGGGGACGTGTGGATCGAGGACAACGAGCCGAAGGGGGCGGTGTTCGTCGTCAGGCTCTCGCTGGCGGAGTAGGGCGCGAGGGCGTCGCCGGTCTCTCCGCCAGTCTCTCCGTCCGCGCCGCCAGCGCCGCCACCAACGCCGCCAGCGTCATCAACGCCGCCAGCGTGATCAACGCCACCAGCGTCGGTTCCCCGGGCGCACCGAGCGCGCTCACTCGTCGTCGTACTCCATCGCGACCGAGTTGATGCAGAACCGCTTCCCGGTCGGCTCGGGGCCGTCGTCGAACACGTGGCCCAAGTGGGAATCGCAGTTCGCGCACCGCACCTCGGTGCGGCGCATCCCGTGGCTCGTGTCGACCGTCGTCGTCACCGACTCCTCCTCGGCCGCGTAGAACGCGGGCCAGCCGCAGCCGGACTCGTACTTCGTCTCGGCGTCGAAGAGGACGGTCCCGCAGGCCCGACAGCGGTACTCCCCGTCGTCGGGGTGGTGGTCGACGTACTCGCCCGAGAACTTCGCCTCCGTGCCGCTCTCGCGGAGCACGCGGTACTCCTCCTCGGAGAGCCGCTCGCGCCACTCCTCGTCGGTCAGCTCTCCCGGGTCGACCGCGTCTCCCTCCTCGGTCTCGCTCATACGCCGAGTACGGGCCCCACGCCCAAGGCGGTTCCGGCGGGGTCTCGGTCGCCCCGCCCGGACCGGCCCCAAACCGTATGCCTGCGGGCACGGATCGACGTGACATGGCGCGCGAAGTCACCCACGAGGAGCGCGGTCCGGCGATACTCGACGAGTCCGACACCGGCGACGACGGCAAGATATACGTCTGTCAGTGCGGCCTCTCCGACTCGAAGCCGCTCTGTGACGGGTCGCACAACGCGACCGCCGACGAGGCGGACGGCGTCGTATATAAGTACGCGAACGACGACGCCGACGGCGAGCGGCGCGAGATCGACGAGATCGCGTCCGAAGACCGGTAAGCGAACCTGAGACGGTCGGGTGGTAGCGGGGAGGCGTTCGCTCAGGAGTCGACGGGAGGCCTCTCGTCGAGGAATGCGGCGATCTCGTTCGGACCGCCGGTACTGCCGGATTCGACGTAGGAGACCGCACAGGCGTTTCCACACGCCAGCGCGACGTCCCAATCCCACCCGCACGCCAGCGCGTGGCCGAGCCCGCCGGTGAATCGATCGCCGCCACCGGTGTGTCGGACCGGACGCTCGACGCTGTAGTTGCTGACCCGCAGACGATCGTCGGACGTGACGGCGGCGGCGGCCTCGTCTCTCGCGTGCATCACCGCGGCCGTGACGCCCGTCTCCGCTCGGATCGCGGCGAGTCGGGCGAGGTCGTGGTCGAACGGTCCGGACAGGGGCGCGGCCGTCGCCCGGACTTCCTGCCGATTGGCGGAGTACACCACGTCGAACGCGTCTTGGAGAGCGGCCATTGCGTCGAGCAACGCACCGATCTCGTCGGGCCCGCACCCGACGATATCGCCCGGGTCGAAAACGAAGGGGATCCGCGGGACGTCCGCGTCGCTCAGCCGGTGGAACGCGCTTTCGAGCCCCGCCACGGAGTCCCAGTTACTACAGCAGACGGCGTCACCCCCGAACACGTCCGGGAGATCAGCGACTCGGCGTACCTCCGCGAGGGTCCACTCCGCGACGTCGGCGGCCTCGACGAACATCACGTCCCGATCGCTGAAGCCGAACACGTACACGACCGCCGGAGCCCCCATCGACACGGTATCGAAGGGTAGCGACTCGAATACCGGCGCGTCGAGGTGGCCGTAACAGGTGACCGATCCGCCGAGCGCGTGGAGCTGTTTCGCCGCGTTGACCGCTTGGCCGCCGGGCTCGGTCGCCTCGACGGCGAACGAGAACGACGACCGATCTCCGAGGATCTCCCGGCCGAACGCGTCGCGGGTCTCCGGCGACTCGGCGTCGTCTTCGGCGACCGTACAGAAGTGGTCGACGCTTCCGTCGGGGAGCGTCGTCACAGTCGGAGACCCCGACTCAGTGAGACGCCGCCGCAGCCGATCGTAGGGCATGCGACACCTCCGTTCAGAGCACGCCCATCGCTCCGAGCCGCTCGGGGAGGTACGTGTCGGTGACGAAGTCGAGCCCGCGGCTCGCGAGCGACTGCTGTTCGGACTTCTTCCCGATGTCGAGCTGGAGCTCGATCTGCTCCTCCCAGTAGTCGGTCTGGAAGCGCGGGTCCTCCAGCTCCGACTCGAGGGCGTTCACGTCCGAGTCGGAGAGCGGGTCGGCCGGGAGGTCGTACTCGACGATGTCCTCGGGCTGGATCCCGACGAACTGCGCCTCCGGGGTCGCGAGGTACTTCGAGAGGTGCGCGGACTTGATCGAGCCGTACGCCACGGAGCCGTAGATCCGGTAGGACCACGGGTCGCCGTCGGCGAAGACGGCGATGGGGACGTCGAGCTCGTCGTGGACGCGCTTCGTGATGCGGCGGGTCGCTCGCGCCGGCTGGCCCTTTAAATGGATGACGAGGCAGTCGTACTCCTCGTCGAACCCGTTCTCGACGAGCCGGTCGCGCATCCCGCCGGTCTCCACCGCGAGCGCGAAGTCGATGTCGTCGTCGAGGAACTCGATCATGTCCGGGTTGTTCGGGATCTGGTACCCGCCCTCGCCGACGTCCTCCTGGCAGTGGATCTCGCGCTCGCCGCGGCGGGTCTGCTCGCGGATCTCCAGCGGTCCCATCAGGGTCGCCCCCGACTCCTCCGGACGCATGTGGAAGTCCTCGCGGGTGACCCCCGTGACGATCTCCAGGTCCTCCACGAGGTCGTTGGACTCGTCCTGCGACTTGAACTGGGCCTCGTCGTTGTCCCACGACTCCGAGAGGTAGTACAGCTCCCGCAGCGTCGAGGAGCGCCCCTCGTCGAGCTGATTGGCGAGGAACTCGATCGTGTACGCCGCCTTCAAAAGCTTCCGAGCGCCCCGAACCGAGTTGGCGCTGCGCGTCGACGTGCGGTCGCCGTACGTCCACACGCCGCTCTCCGTGTCGTACTCGATGTTGCTCTTCGTCCGCGTCGGGAGCTGCAGCTCCGGGATCTTCCCGCCCGCGAACTGGTCGTAGAAGTCGGCGGCCAGGTCGATCAGCTCGTCTCGTGCGTCTGTGTCTGTCGTCATTTACGCGTTCACCGTGAGTTTCTCCGTCTCGACGCCGCCGACGCTGACCTCGAACTCGGCGTCGTCGTCGACGGCGTACGTCAGTTCCCGCTCGTCGCCCGAGGGGACCTCGGGCTTCCACTGGACGAACCACTCGCCGTCCATGTCGACGACCGTCCCGTCCGAGGGGTCGGTCGGCTCGGTCGTGACGATATCGGTGATCTCCAACTGCTCGTTCACGTCCGAGTGGTTCTCGACGACCAGCGTCACGGTGCCGTCGGACACCTCGCGATCGACGCTGACGTTGTTCATGATCCGCGCCAGCGCGCCGTCGATGTCGGGGCGCGGGCGGCCCGTGACCTCGGAGACCTTGTCGGCCATCTCCGGGAGGATCTTCCCGAGCACGTCCTGCTTCTCGCGGCGCTGCTGCATCGAGCGGCGCTTGTTGAGGAACGACTTCAGCTCCCGAGCGGCCTCCCGCACGGCGAGCTCGATCTCGTCTTCGATCGCGGGGACGTTCGCGAGCGCGTCCTTCGACTCGCTCGTGAACGGGACGTTCGTGGAGGCGACGTGGATGCTGATCACGGCCGGCCCGTTCGGCATCCCCGAGCCGCCGGGCTGGTCGAGCCCGTAGTTGCGCCAGCCGATCGACTTGATCACGTCCGTCGTCGCGCAGGCGCCGCGCTGGTAGACGAGCGGGACGCGGTTCGCGAACCGGAGCAGCTCGACGGAGCCCTCCGCCGGAATATTCCCCCCGTAGGCGATGCCGGCCTCGACGATGAACGGGTCGCCGCCGTGGACCTCGGCGTCGCGGGTCGCCGCCGCGTAGAAGTCGGCGTCGTACTCCTTGCGGAGCCCGGCTTCGACGAGCTCGGCCGTGATGGGCGCGAGGCAGTCGGTCGGCGGCGCGAGGATGTCCGTGGTGCGCATCGCTTCGAGCAGGTCGGCCGCGGCGTCGCGGTCGGCGGCGACGTCGCGCACCTTCGGCGGGTCGTCCGGCACGGTGCGCGCCCGGGACCAGAACGCTTCGACGACGTTCTCGCGGGCGGTCTCTCCGAACGTCGCGTCGTGCTGTTCGGCGACGAAGTTCGCCGCGTCGGCGACGAGCCGATCCAGGTCGTCGCGAGCGATCCGGAAGGCGTCGCCGTCGAGGTTCAGGAACCGGCGCGTCAGCGCGTCGGCCATCGCCTGGACCGCGGCGTCGTCCTTCCGAGTCGACGTCGCCTCGTCGACGAGCGCGTACGCGTCGGCGACGAGGGGGGAGTCGGCCTCTCCCCCGTCGTCCTCGCCGTCGCCGGCCGCGTCTCCCGCGGCGGCCCCGACCGGCTCGCCGTCGGTGTCGACCCCGGTGATCGCCCGCCACGCCGCGTCGACCGCGTTCTCCCGGACGGTCTCGCCGAACGTCTTCCCGGTGTCGTCCTCGACGCCGTCGGCGACGTTCCCGACGATCGTCGCGAGCTCGGACCGGCTCAGCCGGTCGTTCCCCGAGACCGTCTCGGCGACGCCTTCCGCGAAGGCGGTCGTCGCCGCCTTCCCCTTGTTGGCCACCGCTTCGCTCACCGCGGCCGCGACGTCGCGGTCGTCGTGCGCGCGCGGCGGCGTCCACGAGAGCTCGCGCCCGTAGTAGACGTCCCGGAAGTTGTCGATGACGCTGTCCGCGGTCTTCTTGCCGACCCGCGTGAACTCCTCCTGGAGGAACCCGGACACCGAGTACGACTCGGTCGCCTCCAGCATCTTGATCAGCGCGCCGAGCTCGACCCCGTGGGGGTGCGGGCGGATCTCCTTCGTCTCAGCCGGTAGATCGTCGGTCGCGCGCTCGAACTTCATCGGCTCGTCGAGCCCCGGCTCGCGGAGTTCGATCCGGGCGTGGGGGTTGACGACCGCGGTGTGTTTCACGTAGTCGTGGAGCTGCTGACGGGCCCGCATGTTCGCCTCCATCTCCAGCTCGATGCGGGTGCCGTGGGGGCGGTCCCACGTCGCCTCCTCGTCCGCCTTGATCTCCGGCTCGTTCGTGTCGGTGTCGATGATGAGCTCGAAGTACTGCGCCCGCGACTGCCCCTTCGGGCGCGAGGTGATCTTCGCGGGCTGGCCGGACGTCAACTGCGAGTACAGTACGGCCGCTGAAATCCCGATTCCCTGTTGACCGCGATTCTGTTCACGTGTATGAAACCTCGAACCGTACAGGAGCTTCCCGAACACTTTCGGGAGCTCCGCTTTCGTGATGCCCGGCCCGTTGTCCTCGATGACGAGCCGGTAGTAGTCGCCCACCTCCTCGATCTCGATGTAGATGTCGGGGAGGACGCCGGCCTCCTCGGTCGCGTCCAGGGCGTTGTCGACCGCCTCCTTGACGGCGGTTACGAGCCCGCGGGCGCCCGAGTCGAACCCGAGCATGTGCTTGTTCTT
Organism: Halorubrum sp. Ea8; assembly: GCF_002252925.1. Lineage (NCBI taxonomy): Archaea > Methanobacteriati > Methanobacteriota > Halobacteria > Halobacteriales > Haloferacaceae > Halorubrum > Halorubrum sp. Ea8. Next base: position 109,434 of record NZ_NHPF01000072.1, on the reverse strand, counting down.
CTCGAAGAACTCGGCGATGGAGATCTCGCGCTGGCCCTCGGCCAGCTCCTCCGCGATCCCCTCCTCGTCGCCGATCGTCGACTGGAAGGACGTCATTCGGTACCCCTCCCTTCCACCGAGGCACCTAAAAACGCACCGCCGGCGCGGTGAAAGTGGATCCCGGCGTCAGACGCCGTCTCATTCGGATATATTGGTCGCTCTCGCGTTGTGGACTTCGGGCGACTGCGAGAGCGCTTCCGTCGCGACCCTGTCATCAATAATTTAAAATAACATAAAATTATTGTATATAGTGGCACGGTAACATGTGCCTTGTCAACGACCGTGCCGGGAGGCAGCACACCCATGGCAAACGACGACGCGAGTGGAGAGCCGAGTCGAGCGCGAAACGCGGACCGACCGCGGGACGCGAACCGACGCGGGGTTCTCCGGGGAGTGGCCGCGGCCGGTGCCGCCATCGTCTGGGGGTCGTCGACCGTCGCAGGCAAACCGGGCAACGGAAACGGCGGAAGCGACTCCGGAGGAGGCAAATTCCCTCCGAAGCGACTGACAGAGTACGGGAGACCCATAAAACTCGGAAAGGGTATCGTCAGGACGTTCACGAAAGTGACGCCATCGGGAGAAACGGAGTACCACGGTGTTGAGTTCGACCGCGCGGCGCTGGAAGCGTTACCAAGTGCAGAAGAGCTCAAGAATGCCGCAGAGAGCTCAGGCCACGGTCCATACGCGGATAAATATAACCCGACCGGGGAGGCGCTGGAGGTGCACTACAAGTACTCGCTTCAGTTCTTCGTCCCGTTCCCGGACACGGCAGACACACCATTCACGTTCTTGGGACTCAACTGGAATCCGGGCGGTCACTTCGGCGGCAAGGGCGCGTGGCTCAAGCCGCACTTCGACATCCACTTCCATATGCTCGACCCCGCGACGGTCGACGCCGTCGAGGGGCCGCGGCTCCCGCCGTATGACACCGGGAACGGGGAGTACACGTCCGGAAGCCCAGCACCGGATTTTGATGGAAAGGTGACCGACACGAATTTCGATTACGACCAGCTCCCCGAGGGGTACGCGCGGGCGCCCGATCCGGTCGCCGACCAGCGATACATCAGGGACATGGGCGAACACACGGCCCCTGCGGACGCGCCCGAACTACCCGACGGACCGGACGATGTCGGTGATCCGGGTGCCTTCGATAACACACTCATCCAGGGGTTCATCGGTGACGCCGACTCGTCGCGTCTGGCGTTCGTCGAGCCGATGATCACGCGAGAGTTCCTCCGGAATTTCAACGGCAACGAAGAGTACAGCGTCCCACAGCCGGATGCGTACCCGCACGACCAGCGGCACCCGACCAAATACAGAGTCCGCGACGTTCCGTCGAAGGACGTGATCGCCGTGGTGCTCGAGAAATTCGAGCAGGTTTGATCGCGGGGGCGCGTCTCGTTTCGCGCTGTATTTATCCGTTACCGGTTCGCCCGCCGACAGCTTTCTCCGCGTGAGACCCCTTCCGTCTCCCATGTCAGGCTGGACGACCGACGAGATGCCGCGACTGGACGGAAAAACTGTGGTCGTCACCGGGGCGAACAGCGGACTCGGCTACGAGGGGACCCGTGCGTTCGCCGAAAAGGGGGCGACGGTCGTGATGGCGTGCCGGAGCGTGCGGCGCGGCGATCGCGCCGCCGACGAGATCCGACGCGAGAGCGCCCTCGATCGCGAGGACCTCAACCTCGACGTCCGCGAGTGCGACCTCGCCTCCCTCGACTCGGTAGCGGCCTTCGCCGAGGGACTCGCCGCCGACTACGACGCGGTCGACGTCTGCTGTAACAACGCCGGGGTGATGGCGATCCCGCGGAGCGAGACCGAGGACGGCTTCGAGACCCAGTTCGGCGTCAACCACCTCGGCCACTTCGCGCTCACGGGGCGCCTGTTCCCGCTCTTGGACGCCGCCGAGGGGATCGGCGGGGCGGCCCGCGTCGTCACGCAGTCGTCTGGCGCCCACGAGCAGGGCGAGATGGACTTCTCGGACCTCAACTGGGAGCGCTCGTACGGGAAGTGGAAGGCGTACGGCCGGAGCAAGCTCGCGAACCTGCTGTTCGCCTACGAGCTCCAGCGGCGGATCGCCGACGCGAGGGGGAACGACGGGGGCGACGACCCCGAGATCCGAAGCGTCGCCTGCCACCCGGGCTACGCGGCGACGAACCTCCAGCACCGCACCGCGGAGGCGAGCGGTAACCCCCTGATGAAGGTCGGGATGAAGGCCGCGAACGCGGTGCTCGGACAGGACGCCGCGACGGGCGCCCTCCCAATGCTGTACGCCGCGACCGCCGACGTCGACGGCGGCGCCTACGTGGAGCCGGGCGGTCTCATGAACATGCGGGGGACGCCGACCGTCGGCCGGTCGAACGACGCCTCGTACGACCGCGCGGACGCCCGCCGGCTCTGGGAGTACTCCGAGGAGGCGACCGGCGTCGAGTTTCCTATTTAAAAGAAACCGCGGCGACTAATGCAGCGTGCCCTCCCGCACGCGGTCGTCGTGCGCGAACAGCGCGTAGCCGACGTCGACCGCGCGGTGACCCGTCTCCTCGGCGATCTCGCGGATCGGTTCGATCATCGTCACGTAGTCGGCGGCGTCGAACGACTCCTTCCGCCCGTCGAGATACCCCAACCGCTCCAGCGACGCCCAGACGCGGGTGTCGACGACGGCGTGGCGGTCGCCGTCGAGCGCGGCGACCACGCACGACGCCGTCGGCGCCTTGAACCCGGTGAGCCCCGTGATCAGGTGGATCGTCGAGAAGTCCCCGTCGACGGCGCGGGCGTTGCGGGTCACCTCCCGACAGCGCCGCTCCGGGTTCTTCCGGACGTGGTACGCGCTCCGCGTCGACGACTCGTAGGCGATGTCGTACAGCTGTTCGCGGGTCAGGTGCCCCTGCGCCCGGTACCTGTCGCCGAACTCGTCGAGCCGCTCGGGGAGGACTCCCTGCGTCTCGGCGTAGCGGTCGAGGTGCTCGGCGACGAACTCGTCGAGGTCGTCGACGTCCATGTCGGCGTCCTCTGGCTCGGAGGTCAAAACACCGGCGACGCCGCTCGCGGTGTAATATACGCGGAACGCGTTTCGAGAGCTGTCCGCCGTCGCCGGTCGCGGGTACGGCCGAGCGAGCTACAGCCGAGTGAGGTTCGTCGCGCGCGGACCCTTGTCCGCCTCCTCGATCTCGAACTCTACCTCCTGGCCTTCCTCGAGGTCCGGGCCGCCGACGTCTTCCATGTGGAAGAATACGTCTTCGTCAGCGTCGTCAGTCTCGATGAATCCGTAGCCGCCGGTGTCGTTGAAGAAGTCGACCTTACCTGTCGCCATCGCATTCGGACACACTCCCGACTGGATGATAAGTGTTGTGTGCGCTCCGATCCACCCGTATTCGACGCTCTCAGACCCGGACAGGCTCTATGTCCGTTTTTCCGGACCGGATCGCCGCGGCGGACCCCTTCGCGGCCGGAACGTCGGAATCGCCGCCGGTCGCGCGCGGCACCGTCCGCGCCCGCATCGGCCCGCGAGTCGGATCGCGAACCGTTTCCCGAAACGTTAGGTCGCGAGCGGCCGTACGTTCGAACGTAACTCGTGGCGAAAGACGACGCTCGGGTCGACATGACGGCGGGAGCCATCTCGCCGAAGCTGTTCGACCTCGCGTGGCCGCTGGTGCTCGGGAACCTCCTCCAGACGCTGTACAACCTCGCGGACATGTTCTGGGTCGGGCGGGTGAGCACCGAGGCCGTCGCCGCCGTCTCGCTCATGTTCCCGCTGTCGTGGATGTTCGTCTCGACCGCGGTGGGCCTCACGGCCGCGACGATCGCCCTGGTCTCCCAGCACGTCGGCGCCGGCAACGACCGGCGCGCCGACGAGGTCGTGGGACAGACGGTGCTGCTCGCGGTCGCGGTCTCCGTCGCCCTCGCCGCCCTCGGGTTCGCGGCCCGTCACCGGCTGCTCTACTGGATCGGCGCGCGGGACGCGGTGTTCGTCGAGTCGCTCGCCTACATCGAGGTGATCCTCCTCACGCTCCCGCTCACGTTCCTCTTCTTCGCGTTCCGCGCCTCCCTGCAGGGCGCGGGCGACACGACGACGGCGATGTGGCTGGTCGGGATCTCCGCGGGGATCAACATCGTCATCGATCCCGTCTTCATCCTCGGATGGGGGCCGGTCCCGCCACTCGGGACGCGCGGGGCCGCGATCGCGACGCTGATCGCGCGCCTCTTCGCGACCGCGACGGGCGTCTGGATTCTGCTGCGCGGCGACTGGGGGGTGAAGCTGTACGTCCGCGACCTCGCGCCGAACCCGGAGATCCTCCGGAAGCTGATCGGCGTGGGGTACCCGGCGACGCTCGACGGGTGGGCGCGGTCGTTCGCGGCCGTCTTCATGGCCGCGCTGGTCGCTCGATTCGGCCCGGCCGCGACCGCGGCCTACGGGATCGGCGTCAGGCTCATGTCCGTCTCGTGGTCGGTCGCGGGCGCGGTCGGGCAGGCGACCGCGACGGGGGTCGGACAGAACCTCGGCGCGGAGACGCCCGACCGCGCCGTCGCCGTCACCCGCGTCGCCACGCTAGGGACCATGGCGCTACTCGGCGTCGCCGGCGGCGCGGTCTGGCTGTTTCCGGCGGTCGCGATGCGCGTCTTCATCGACGACCCGGCGACGGTCGCCGAGGGGGTCGTCTTCCTCCGCGTCATCGCGCTGTCGTGGGCGTTCTTCGGCGGGCTCATGGTGATACAGGGCGCGTTCCGCGGCGCGGGCCACACCAAGGCGGCGCTGGCGCTCTCGCTGCTCTCCCGGTGGGCCGTCCGGATTCCGCTCGCCGCCCTGCTCGCGTTCGGGGCGGTCGGGATCACGCTCGGCGGCGGGGCGGTCGGTCCCGTCGACGTCCCCGCGATCGAGATCAGCTACGTCGGGCTCGACTGGGGCGTCGTGGGGCTCTGGTGGGCGTACGCGATGGCCGCCGTGGTCTCCTTCGCGGTCGGCGTGGCGTGGTTCCTGCGCGGGACGTGGACGGAGGGAGTCGTCGACGAGGGGGGCGGTGCGGCGGTCGCGCCGGGCGACGACCGCGGAGACCGGGAAGAAGGGGAGGGGGAGGGGGTCGAAGGCCCGGACGTCTCGGCCGAGACGGTCGACGACTGACGCCGGACCGCGACCCGGGACTACCGCTGTTCCTTCGCCATTTCCAGCGAGATAAAGAAGCCGAAGTACGCCGGGATTCCGGCGAGCATGAACATGTAAAACACCCACTGCGGGGCGTTCGTGAACGCGTAATCGAAGAGGAGCGACACGAGCGTCACCCAGACGACCGCGAACAGCAGGTCCTGCACCATGCCGGTCCGGTGCTCGGTGACGTGCGATCGGACGCGGTCGGCGAGGCTCTCCTCGTCGCTGTCGTCGATCGGCTTCGTCTCTGTCATGAGTGTGCGTGTCGGTCGGGGTACGTCGGTGTTCCGGAAGCGGTGCGAGTCGGTCGGTCGAACGCCCGTGGCCGCGACGGAACGCGGCCGCGCCCGCGGTCGCGGCTCAGTCCTCGTCGGCGTAGTCGACGACGAGAACGGGCACGTGCGTCGAGCGCAGCGTGCGCTCGGTGACGCTCCCGAGGAGCGCGCGCCGGACGCCGGCGCGGCCGTGGCTCCCCATCACGATGAGGTCCACGTCGTGGTTCTCGGCGTAGTCGGCGATCACCGTGTGCGGGCGGCCGCCGGAGATCTGCTCGACGACCTCGATATCCCGCTCCGCGCCGCGGGCGGCGACGGCGCCGGTCGCCTCGTCGGCCTTCGATTTCAGCTCCTCCATCTCGTCGAACCGGCCCTGCTTGAGCCGGTCGACCTGCTCGGTCCCGAGGCCGAGGTTGACCGAGTCGATGTCGACCACGTACAGCGCGTGGACCTCGGCGTCGTACTGCTCCGCGAGGTCGAGCGCGTGTTCGACCGCTGACTCTGCGACGTCGCTGCCGTCAGTCGGGATCAGAATGTGTTCGTACATGGATCACTCCTCCGTGGCCGCGCGGCCCCCGTCGGCCGTCATCTCCTCGCCGCCGTCGGCGACGACGTCCTCTGCCGTCTGCTGTTGGCCCATCGGTTCGGGGCTGTGACACTGGCGGACCATCCGCTTGGTCTCCAGCGGGGGTTCCGGCGTCGCCATCGAGACGGCGATGGTGACGAGGAACACGAGCGGCGTGCCGACCAAGGCGGCGCCGATCGGCGGCACGTACTGGGCGTAGACCGGGATGAGCGCCTGTCCGGAGCCACCGGCGATGTCGGCGAGGAAGCCGACGTAGGCCGGCAGGACGCTGTTGACGATCGAGGTGAACCACAGCACCAGGCCGACGGTCATCCCCGCGAGCGCTCCCTGCCGGTTGGTGTTCTCCCACCACAACCCGAGGAAGAACATCGGGAACAGGACGGTGCCCGCGAGCGAGAACGCGTAGGCGACGAGTTCGCCGATGAGCGCCGGCGGGTTGAACGCGGTCACCGTGACGAGCGCGCCGATCCCGACGATGGTCGCCCGGCCGATGAGCACTTGCTGCCGCTGGGTCGCGTCGGGGTTGATGAGCTCGGCGTAGATGTCGTGAGCGACGGCGGAGGAGGCCGTAATGAACAGCCCCGCCGTCGTCGCGATCGCGGCCGCCATCGCGCCGGCGGCGACCAGCCCGACGAACCAGGTCGGTAACTGGGCGAACTGTGCGGCCAGCACGACGATGACGTCGCCCTCCGCGCCGGACATCGCCTGCTCGCCGCTGAACACCGCTTCGGACGAGATGCCGTTCACGGTGGCGAAGAGGTCGACGCCGAAGGCCGCCATGGCCGGCGCGGCCCAGTACAGGAGCAGGATGAAGAACAGCCCCCACACGGTGGACCAGCGGGCGGTCCGCTCGCTCTGGACCGTGTAGAACCGGACCAGAACGTGCGGGAGGCCGCACGTGCCGAAGATGAGCGAGAACGCCGTCGCGACCCACAGGTAGTAGCTGTTCCCGCCGATGAACGGCTCGCTGAACTGCCGGCCGAGCTCGCTGAACAGGGCGCCGTACTCGATCTGCGGGAGCACCGTCGAGTACCCCTGCGAGAAGCCGACGACGTAGACGCCCGCGAGGAACGCGACGATGAGGATCACGTACTGAACGGCCATGTTCTTCGTCGCGCCCAGCATGCCCGAGAGCGCGAGGTAGCCGACGGTGATGGTCATCATCACGATGATCATCGGGATGATGTCGAGTCCGAACACGTACTGACCGACCAGCCCCATCCCGCGGGCTTGGCCCACGGAGTAGACGTACGCGATGAGCAGCGTGGTGAACGCGGCCAGCGCGCGTGCCATCGGGGAGTTGAATCGGTCCGCGACGAAGTCCGGCGCGGTGTACTTCCCGAACCGGCGCATCTGGGCCGCGAGGAAGATGAGCAGGACGAAGTACCCGGTCGTCCAGCCGACGATGAACGCGAGCCCGTAGAAGCCGGCGAGCGCGACCAGCCCGGCGAGGCCGAGATACGAGGCGGCCGACATCCAGTTGGCGCCGATCGCCATCCCGTTTTCGATGTTACCGATACCCCGACCGGCGACCCACATGCCCTCGGTGTCTGCCACCTTGAACACGAAGCCGATGGCCAGGAAAGAGGCCATCATCAGGAAGACGATGATAGCCGGGAGGAGCTTAAAGGAGATGTCGAGCGCCTCGGCTTGGAGCGGGAGCGTCATTCCCGCTGCCCCCCGTCGCTGGCGGTGTCGGCCGACCCGGTGTCGGTGCTGTGGTCGATGCCGTACTTATCGTCCAACTTGTCCCGCTGGCGGGCGTAGACGGCCGCCAAGATCAGCGCGCCCGTCGGCGCGCCGAAGGCGACTAAGAAGTAGTGCCAGGGGAATCCGAGCACCGGCATGGTCGTCGTCATCGTGCCCGGTGCGAGCATCGTCATCGTGACCGGACCGAAGACGATGAGTGCCCAAACGATGAACCCGGTCCAGACGATTCTGAGGTGGTCCCGCATATACGCGGTGCTCGGTTTCAGCAGGTTCACCTCTTCGCTGAGGTAGTCGGTCTGTCGGTGCTGCTGTGCCGCGCCCGTGGCGACGCCGCCGTCGGTGGCCGCGTCGCCCGCTGCTCGTCCACCGTCGGTGGCCGCGTCGTTCGGTGCTCGTCCACCGTCGGTGGCCGCGTCGCCCGCTGCTCGTCCACCGTCGGTGGCCGCGTCGTCAGTGTCGTGTGAACTATTATCTGTCATGTGTATCGGTGTGCCGTGGTGTGTCGGTATCGCGTGTCGTCGCGCGTCGATTATCTGAATCGATCGTAATGGTTGTCGGCGCGTCGGCGTGCTCCGGTACCGGTTGCGTGTCGAAAACGAGGCCGGTGAGCGGCTACTCGCCCTCTGCCTTCCGCTGGATCTCCTCGACGATCTCCGGGTTCCGGAGCGTGCTCGTGTTTCCGAGCTCCTCGCCGTCGGCGATGTTCTCCAACAGGCGCCGCATGATCTTGCCCGAGCGCGTCTTCGGCAGGTCGGGCGTGAACACGACCTGCTCCGGCCGGGCGATCGGGCCGATGGCGTCCTCGACGCCGGCGACGATCGCGTCGCGGAGCTCCTCGTTGCCCTCGTACCCGTCCTCGGTCGTCACGTACGCGTAGACGGCCTCCCCTTTGATCTCGTGGTTGCCACCGACGACGGCGGCCTCCGCGACCCCCTCGACGCCGACGATGGCGGACTCGATCTCCATCGTCCCCAGCCGGTGGCCGGAGACGTTCAACACGTCGTCCACGCGGCCGAGGACGGTGATGTACCCGTCCTCGTCGATCTTCGCCCCGTCCTCCGGGAAGTACACCCAGTCCTCGGGGTCGTCGCTGTCGGTGTCGGAGTACTCCGCCCAGTACTCGTCGATGTAGCGCTCGTCGTTGTTGTACAGCGTCCGGAGCATGCCGGGCCACGGCTTCTGTACCGTGAGGTAGCCGGCCTTCCCCGGCTCTACCTCGTCGCCGAGCGTGTCGAGGATCTGGACGTCCAGCCCCGGCAGCGGCGGGCCCGCCGCCCCGGGCTTCATGTCCTTGATCCCGGGTAAGGTCGTGATCATCATCCCGCCGGTCTCCGTCTGCCACCACGTGTCGACGATGGGGCACTCCTCGTCGCCGATGTGCTGGTAGTACCACTTCCACGCCCGCGGGTTGATCGGCTCGCCGACAGTCCCGAGCAGCCGCAGCGAGGAGAGGTCGTGGCGGTCCGGGTACTCCGAGCCCCACTTCATGAACGCGCGGATCGCCGTCGGCGCCGTGTACAGCTGGGTCGCGTCGTGCTCGTCGACGATCTCCCAGAGGCGGTCCTGTTCGGGGTGGTCCGGCGTCCCCTCGTACATCATCGTCGTCGTCCCGAGCGCGAGCGGCCCGTAGACGATGTAGGAGTGACCCGTGATCCAGCCGATGTCGGCCGAGCAGAAGTACGTGTCATCCGGCTTGATGTCGAGGACCGACTGCGAGGTCCACGACACCCACGAGAGGTAGCCGCCGGTCGTGTGTTTCACCCCCTTCGGCTGTCCCGTCGTCCCCGAGGTGTACATCAGGAACAGCATGTCCTCGGCGTCGCGGGTGACAGGCTCCACCTCGGCGCCCTCGTGCTCGGCCACGAGGTCGCCGTAATCGAGCTGGTCGTCGCCGAGGTCGTGACCGAAGTCGTCGCCGTTCGGCCCGAGCCGGTCGACGACGACGGTCGTGGTGTCGTGGTCGACGCCCGCGAGCCCCTCGTTCGCCTTGTCGAGGTGGTCGAGGGGGTCGCCGCGGCGGTAGTAGCCGTCGCAGGTGACGAGGTACTCCGACTCCGCGGAGTTCATCCGCGTCGCGAGCGCGTCGGCCGAGAACCCGGCGAACACGACGCTGTGGGGCGCGCCGATGCGGGCGCACGCCAGCATCGCGACCGGTAGCTCCGGGATCATCGGCATGTACATCGTCACGACGTCGTCCTCCTCGACGCCCTGATCGCGGAGGGCGGCCGCGAACTCGTTCACCTCGCGGTGGAGCTCCGCGTACGTGTACGTGCGGTCGTCCTCGTCGACCGGCTCGCCGACCCACTCGATCGCGGCCTCGTCGCCGCGCTCGTCGAGGTGTCGGTCGAGGCAGTTGGCGGACGCGTTCAGCTCGCCGCCGGTGAACCACTCGTAGAAGGGCGGGTCGCTGTCGTCCAGCACCTGGTCGTAGTCGGACTCCCAGTCGAGGAGGTCGGCTGCCGCCTGCCAGCACTGCGGCCAGTTCTCCTCGAACGTCTCGTAGATCTCGGGGTCGGAGACGTTCGCCTGCGCCGCGAACGACTCGGGCGGCTCGAACACCTCCTGCTCTTCAAGTCTCGCTTCCAGTTGACCGTCACCCTCTGTCATGGTACGGTCGTATCCAACCGATCTCGGCATATAAACGCTGACGCTAAATACGAAAAATCATGATGAATACGCGGCGCGTTGCCCGGCTCCGTCCCGTCCGCGTCGCGCTCTCGAACCCCATTATAAACGATTCGCGTGGGTCGCGTCAACGGCGCTCTCGGTACTCCTCGTCGAAGAGGCCGTCGAGCAGGGCGCGCTGGGCCTTCCGGAGGTGGTTGTGGAACGTCGGGGAGGAGACCTCCATCGCGTCGGCGACCTCCTCGGCGGTGCTCTCCCGCGGCCAGTCGAAGTAGCCGCCGTGGTACGCGGCCGACAGCGCGGCCCACTGGCGGTCGGTGAAGCGGTCCGCGACCCCCTCGCGGAACGACGACTCCGGCCGTGACGCCCGGACGACGGACTCCTTGCTCGCGAGGCGGGCGTCGTCGAAGGCCGCGCGGAGCCCGTCGGCCACCGGTCTGACGTCGGCGCCCCCGGGGAGGTCGGCGACGACGCGGACGCGACCGTCCTCCGCGGTCGCCTCGCGGACCGTCGCGCCGTGTTCGGTGAGCGTCCGGACCGCCGACCCTCCCTCGACGCGGACCGAGGCCGAACAGCCGTCCTCGCGCGTCTCGGTCACCCGGAGGTCAGAGACGCCGTCCGCGCCGTCGACGACGTCGGCGACGCCCTGGGGCCTCGCGCCAGCGACGGAGAGGTAGAGCCGCGAGGCCTCGTCGGTGACGCCGACGGTGGAGTCGAGTTCTATCGCACAGCCGAGGGCGGCGCTCGCGCGGGCGAGGAACGCTCCGTCGTCGGCGGTGTGGAACTCCACCTCGGTGACGGCGTCGGAGTGCAGGAGGTCGCGCCACCGGCCCGCCGTCACCGCCCAGCCGAGACAGCGCCCGAGCGCGACCAGCTCCCGCCGCTCGACGTCCGACACGGGCGCGCCGTCGTCGGCGACGACGCAGAGCGCGCCGTGCGTCACGTCCCGGTAGCCGGCGGGGACGGCGATCCCGGGCCGGCCGCCGGCGGTGGGCTCCCCGTCCGTCAGGACCGGCTCGCCGTCCTCGACCGCGCCGAGCCACGGCCCCTCCCGCGTGACGCCGCGGTCGACGAGGACCTCTCGGTCGACCCCGGCTGCTCCCACGACCTCCGCCCGGCCGTCGTCGACCGATCCGCGGACCACCCACGCCTCGGCCCACCGACCGGACTCGACCAGTCGCTCCGGGACCGCGGCGAGCGGCGATTCCCTCGCCTCGCCGTCGGCGAGGGCCTCGAATCCGCCGAGCGCGCTCGGGGCCCGTCCGCCCGCGTCCGGATCCGGAGCGCCGGTACCGCCGGCTTCGGCGCCCCCGGCGGGGGCGAACGCCTCGGCGATCTCCCGCCCGTCGAGCGGGCCGAGGAACTCGTCGAGCGTGCCGAGGGTCTCCCAGCCGCCGGCCTCGCGCACGGCGTGCGGGTCGACGCCCCGATCGACGAGGAGCCGGCGCGCGAACGTCTCCCGGAGATCGCTCGGCGTGACGTCGGCCGGCACCGCGCCGTCGGTCCGCGCCGCCGCCCGCTCGGCCGTCTCGGACACGATCATCTGGACGCGCCGGGGCGACACGCCCACGAACGGCTCCGCGTCGTCGAGTCCCTCGCTCTCGGCGTACCGCCGGAGCTCGGACGCCAGCGAGGCGGGGACGACTGTCTCGCGGTCGATCGCCACCGTCGACTCGGCGCCGTTCGTCGGCTCCCCTTCGGCCTCGCCGTCGGTTCCCGAGCCGTCCGGGACGGCGAGGAGGGACGCGCCGGAGGCGACGCCCGGGTCCCGGAGATCCCGCGGCGCGACGCGGGTGATCTCGCCGGTTCGGAGCCCGGCCTTGCCGGCGAGGCGAACCACGACCGCGGCGCGGTACGTCTCCGCGGCGGTCAGGAGCGCGTCGTAGGCGTCGCCGTCGAGGCCGTCGACCATCTGTTTCGTAAGTAGACAGAAACCCGAAAGAAAAATCTTCCCCCTTTAGTCGCCTCGCGCGGTCTGCAAGGCGAACTTCAGCCGACGCGGTCGACCGACCGCTCTGATCGAACCTTATGGACGGTCAGAATTTCGGTCTTCAGCCAGTACCCGAAATAGCCGTCGAGCGGTCAGCCCGAAGGCGGTGCGCCCCGGACGACGGGGAGCCGCCCGAGCACCCGCGGTCCGCCCCTGCCGAGACCGCCGAGACCGCCGCGACCGGGCGGCCGACTCAGACGCCGTCGGCGACGCCCCACGCGACGTGGTCCCACAGGCGCTCGTAGGCGTAGTAAGTCGCGGTCTTGAGGGCGTTGGTCACCAGCCCGATGTTCACGGCGTCGCCGACGTCGCCGACGACCGCCCACGCCACGGTCACGGTGATCATGACCATGAACGCGCGGTAACAGTGCGTCTTGGCGACCGCGCGCCTCCGGTCGTGAAGCGCGGACCGCGAGACCAGCGTTCCCATACCGACGCTTCGGCGGCCACGCTTATGGATCCTTGAGAGATTTCGAAAGCGGTGTTTGGGAACCGTATTCGGTTACTCACTTCGAACGGCGGACTCGATCTCTCCGACGACCTCGGGGTTCCGGAGGGCGCTGACGTCGCCGAACTCCTCGCCGCGCGCGATGTCTTCGAGCAGGCGGCGCATGATCTTGCCCGAGCGCGTCTTCGGGAGGTCGGGGGTGAACACGATCCGGTCCGCGCGGGCGAGGTCGCCGACCTCGCGGGCCAGCTCCTCGCCGATCGCCGTCCTGAGCGGCTCGCCGGGCTCGACGTCGCTCCGAGTGGTCACGTAAGCGACGACGTCGCCGTCGTCGTCGCCGACGACCGCGGCCTCGGTGACCCCTTCGACGCCGACGATCGCCGACTCCAGCTCGGCCGTGTTGAACCGCTGCGCCCGGACGTTGATCACGTCGTCGACGCGACCGAGAATGGTTACGTAGCCGTCCTCGTCGACCGTCGCGCCGTCGCCGGTCCGGTACCGCCACCCGTCCTCGGCCTCGACCCAGTACTCCCGGCGGTAGCGCTCGTCACCCTCGCGGAGCCCGCGGAGCATGCCGGGCCACGGCGACCCGATCGTGAGGTAGCCCGGCTCGCCCGGGTCCACCGGCTCGCCGTCCTCGTCGACGACGCGCGCGTCGATCCCGGGCAGGGGCGGCCCGACCCTCCCCGGTTTCATGGGCGTGATCCCGGGCAGCGTCGCGAGCGCGATGGCGCCCGTCTCCGTCTGCCACCACGTGTCCACGATCGGCGCCTCGCCGCCGCCGACGTGGTCGCGGTACCAGCGCCACGCCTTCGGCGTGATCGACTCGCCGACGGTCCCGAGCAGCCGGATCGACGAGAGGTCGTGGCGGTCGGGGTACTCCGCGCCCCACTTCATGAACGACCGGATCGCGGTCGGGGAGGTGTAGAAGACGCTGACCGCGTTGCGCTCGATGAGGTCCCACACGCGGTCCCGGTCCGGGTAGTCCGGCGAGCCCTCGTACAGCACGGTCGTCGTCCCGACGGAGAGCGGGCCGTACACGCCGTACGAGTGGCCCGTGATCCAGCCGATGTCGGCCGCGCACCAGTAGGTGTCCGACGGGCGGACGTCGAGGACGTTCCGGGTCGTCCAGGCGACGTGCGCGAGGTAGCCACCGGTCGCGTGTTCGACGCCCTTCGGCCGGCCGGTCGTCCCCGAGGTGTACATCACGAACAGGAGGTCGGTGGCGTCGCGCGCGACCGGCTCGACCGTCTCGCCGTCGTGCGCGTCGACGAGCGACTCGTACGCGTGTTCGTCGGCGCCGAGCGACACGTCCAGCGCGTCGCCCAGCCGGTCGACGACGACCGTCGCCGCGAGGTCGCCGTCGGCCCGGAGTCGCGCGTTGTCCGCCTTCGACTTCTGGTTGAACGCGTCCTCCCGGCGGTAGTAGCCGTCGCAGGTGATCAGGTACGACGAGTCGGCCGCGTCGAGGCGGGTCGCGAGCGCCTCCGCCGAGAGCCCCGCGAAGACGACGTTGTGCGGCGCGCCGATGCGGGCGCACGCCAGCATCGCGACCGGCAGCTCCGGGACCATCGGGAGGTACAGCGTCACCACGTCGTCCTCCTCGACGCCGAGCTCCCGCAGGCCGGCCGCGAGCGCGTTCACTTCGCGGTGTAAGTCGAGGTAGGTGTACGACCGCCGCTCGCCACGCTTGCCGAACCAGCGAATCGCGAGCTGGTTGCGCCGCTCGTCGAGGTGGCGGTCGACGCAGTTGACGGCGGCGTTGAGCCGCCCGTCCGGGAACCACTCGTAGAAGGGCGGGTCGCCGTCGTCGAGCACCCTCTCGTACGGTCGCTCCCAGTCGAGGAGGTCGGCGGCCCGCCGCCAGGCGTCGGGCCCCTCGGTCGCGAACGCGTCGTACACCCCCGCGTCGCTCGCCACGGCCCGCTCGCGGAACCCGGTCGGCGGCTCGATGGCGTCGTCGTCGGCGACGGGGCGGTCCCGCCGTCGGCCGTCGACTCCGGCGTCGTCCATGATACCCGTTCGCAAGTGGAGGAATGTATACTTTGTCCGCGGTCCCGGTCGGCGGCGAGTCGGCTACGTCGACTCCGCGGGCGCGAGATCCGCCGCCTTCGACCGCGCGCGGGCCACGATCGAGGGTTTGGCCTCGAAGTCGACGGTCACCTGGTCGCTCGCGTACGACTCCTCGTCGACGTGGCCGTGGTCATGGATCCACGAGACGAGGCTCATCGCCTCGTCGGAGACCGGGAGGACGAGCCGCTCGCGCTCCCAGTCGGGGAGCTCGTCTTCGACGCGGTCGCGGAGCTCCGCGACGCCCGCGCCCGTCTTCGCCGAGACGGCGACGGGGTCGGGGGCGACACCGGAGAGCGCACCGCGCTTATCGGCCAACTCGCCGGGCGCGAGCCGGTCGACCTTGTTGAATACGGTCACGACGGGGGCCTCGTTGCGCTCGTAGAGGGTGTCGTGGCTCGTGACGAGCTTCTCGCGCATGTCCTCGACCGGCTCGCTCGCGTCGACGACGAGCAGCACGAGGTCGGCGCGGTAGACCGAGTCGAGCGTCGACTCGAACGACTCCACGAGCCAGTGGGGAAGGTCCGCGATGAACCCGACCGTGTCCGTGAGCAGCACGTCTCGCTTCTCCATCTCGGCCCTGCGGGTCGTCGTGCCGAGCGTGGTGAACAGCATGTCCTGCGACTCGGCGGTGGTGTCGAGGTCGGGGTGTCGGTCGGCGTTCTCGTCGACGTCGATCTCGGCCGCGAGCCGGCGCATCAGCGTCGACTTCCCGGCGTTCGTGTACCCCGCGAGCGCGACCAGGTCGAAGCCGGAGTCGCGGCGCTGCTCGCGGCGCGCCTCTTCCTTCTCCGCGATCGACTCCAGCTCGTCCTGTATCTCGGAGATCTGGCGTTTGATGTCGCGCTCGACGCTCTCGTCGTACTCGCCGAGCCCCATGAAGCCGGGGCGCTCGTCGCGCTTCGCGAGGCTCGCCTTCGCCTCGGCGCGCGGGAGCTCGTACCGGAGCTCCGCGAGCTCGACCTGGAGCTGCGCCTTCCGGGTGTTGGCGCGCTGACCGAATATCTCGAGGATGAGCGTGAACCGGTCGATCACCTCGACGCCCTCGGGGAGCTCCCCGCCGATATTGAACGTCTGGTACGGGCCGACGTCGTTGTCGACGATGACGGCGCCGGCGTCGGTCCGGCGGACCAAGTCGCGCAGCTGCGCGACCTTTCCCTCCCCGAACATGAACGCGGCGTCCTCGGTGCGGGTCTGGGTGAGTTCGCCGACGACCTCGTACCCCGCGGCCGCGGCGAGCTGGGTGATCTCGGCCAGGTCGGCGTCGCCGGAGTCGACGCGCTTGGCGACGACCGCCCGCCGCTCTCGGGGGACCGATTCGGCGTCGCCGTCGGCGCTCGCCCCCTCGACGCTCCCGGTCATAAGAGGAGGTCTCGGGCGGCGTACGCGGCGTGGTGTGCTGCCTGCACTGTTTCGCGTTCTCCTATGCTCTCGACGTATTTAAACTCGGGTCGGAAGCTCAGCCCGACTCGATCGGGGGGCTCCTCGTAGAACTCGCCGTGTTCGGCGACGATCGGGCCGTCCGGCGGCTCCGGCAGGTTCCCGACCGCGGTCGCGACGAGGCCGAGGGTCGCGTCGAGCGTCGGTCCCTCGCGCACGGCGGCGAAGCCCATCCCCTCGACCGACCGGATCCGCGTCGAGCCGACCCGGGCGTGGACCGCGGCCGCGACCATCAGGTACTCGCCCGCCTCCTCGTGGCGGCCGCTGATGTCGACGCCGACCACCTCAGGGGCGGGCACCGGCCACCTCGGTTCGCCCGGGCCGCGAGCTCCTACCGACGGGTGTCAGCTCCATAACCCGTCGTTGTTTGCCCGCCGAATTGAACGTTTCCGTGGTGTGCGCCGGAAATTCGAATCCGCCGGCTCAGGCCGACAGCGTCGCGACCGCGTCGCCGATGCGGTCGATCGCGGCGTCGACGTCGTCCTCGTCGACGTCGAGGTGCGTGGTGAACCGCGTCGTGTGCTCGTCGAACTCCACGCAACCGACGCCGGCCGACTTGCAGGCCTCGACGAGGTCCGACGCGGGGATCCCGGCGTCCTCGGTGTGCGCGACGACGATGTTGGTGTCCGGCGCGGGCGCGTCGACCCCGTCCAGCGCGTCGAGCCCGGCGGCGAGCCGCTCGGCGTTGGCGTGGTCGTCCGCGAGCCGGTCGACGTTCTCCAGGGCGAGGAGGCCGGGCGCGGCGATCATGCCGGCCTGTCGCATCCCGCCGCCGAACAGCTTCCGGACGCGGCGGGCCGCCTCGACGAACGCCTCGTCGCCCGCGAGTATCGAGCCGACGGGCGCGCCGAGCCCCTTCGAGAGGCAGAAGGTGACGCTGTCGACGGGGTCGACGACGTCGCTCGCGTCGACGCCGAGCGCGACAGCCGCGTTGAACACGCGGGCGCCGTCGAGGTGGACCGGCACGTCGGCGTCGCGGGCGACGTCGGCGGCCGCGGCGATCCCCTCGACCGGCACCGCGACGCCCCCGCGGTAGTTGTGGGTGTTCTCCAGCGAGAGGAGGCCGGTCCCGGGCCGGTGGAGGTCCTCGCTCACGAGTCCCTCGCGAACCTCCTTCGGGGTCGGGACGCACCGGTCGCCGGCGTCGATCGTGCGAGTCTGCGCGCCCGAGAGCTTCGCCGCGCCGGCGAGCTCCCACCGGTAGATGTGCGACTCGCGCTCCAAGAGGAGCTCCTGCCCCGGCTCCGTGTGGACGTGGACGGCGATCTGGTTGGCCATCGTCCCGGAGGGGACGTACAGCGCGGCCTCGGTCCCGACCGCCTCGGCGGCGCGGCGCTCTAACTCGTTGACCGCGGGGTCGTCGCGGTACACGTCGTCGCCGACCTCGGCGGTCGCGGCCGCCTCGCGCATCTCGGCCGAGGGCGTCGTGACGGTGTCGGATCGCAGGTCGATGGTGTCCTCGTCGGTCTCCATTCGGTACCGTCGGTTCGGCGGCCGATCGGAAATAGGTCGCGCTCACCCGGCCGGGGCGTTCCGGATTCGGTCCCTTCTTAATCGACGCGACCGATCCGTGACGTATGGCAACGGAAGCCGCGGCCGACGACGCGACCGACGCCCCCGAGGCGTACGAGGCCCTCCTGGACCGCGTTCGACGCTGGAACACGGTCGGGAGCGCCGCCGGCGTGCTCGGGTGGGACCAACAGGTGATGATGCCCGAGGGCGGCACCCCCGCCCGGTCGAAGCAGCTGTCGACGCTCTCGTCGGTCCAACACGACATGATCACGGACGAGGAGACCGGCGACCTGCTCGCCGAGCTCGACGACGCCGACCTCTCCGACGAGCGGGCGGCGGTCGTCCGCGAGGTCCGCCGCGAGCACGAGCGCGCCGACGCGGTCCCGGTCGAACTCGTCGAGGAGATCTCCGAGACCGGCTCCGAGGCGCTGCAGGCGTGGGAGGAGGCGAAAGCTGAGGACGAGTTCGAGACGTTCGCACCGTACCTGGAGAAGCACGTCGAGCTCAAACGGGAGTACGCCGAACACATCGACC
Source organism: Halorubrum sp. Ea8 (assembly GCF_002252925.1). Taxonomy (NCBI): domain Archaea; kingdom Methanobacteriati; phylum Methanobacteriota; class Halobacteria; order Halobacteriales; family Haloferacaceae; genus Halorubrum; species Halorubrum sp. Ea8. The sequence goes on along the minus strand of NZ_NHPF01000072.1, from coordinate 91,065 downwards.
CCGACCGCGACCCATACGAGGTCCTCTTCGAGGACTACGAGCCGTGCCTCTCGATCGACCGCGCCGAGTCGATCCTCGAGGAGCTCCGCGAGACGCTCGTCCCCATGATCGACGCGATCCGCGACGCCGACGCGGACCTCGCCGTCGACACGTTCGAGGGCACGTTCCCCGAGGACGAGCAGGAGGAACTCGCCCGCGAGGCGCTCGAACTCCTCGGCTACGACTTCGATCGCGGCCGGCTCGACGTCTCCTCGCACCCGTTCACCTCCGGCAACCAGTTCGACTGCCGCGTGACCACCCGGTTCGACGAGTCGGACCCGCTCGGCGCGATCGGCTCGACGATCCACGAGTACGGCCACGCGCAGTACAACCTCGGGCTCCCGCGGGAGGAGTGGGCCACCCCGCTCGGCGAGTCGCGCGACCTCTCCGTCCACGAGTCGCAGTCGCGGCTCTGGGAGAACCACGTCGGGCGGAGCCGGCCGTTCTGGGAGCTGTTCCTCCCGCGGTTCCAAGAGCAGTTCCCGCAGACCGAAGACGCGAGCGTCGAGGACGCCTACGAGGCGTTCAACCAGGTGCACGAGGACAACCTCATCCGCGTCGAGGCCGACGAGCTCACCTACCACCTCCACATCATCGTCCGGTTCGAGATCGAACGCGACCTGATCCGCGGGGACCTCGCGGTCGAGGACGTCCCGGAGGTCTGGAACGACAAGTACGAGGAGTACCTCGGGATCCGCCCCGACACCGACAGCGAGGGATGCCTCCAGGACATCCACTGGAGCCACGGCAACTTCGGCTACTTCCCGACGTACTCGCTGGGCTCGGTCATGGCCGCCCAGCTGTTCGAGGCCGCCGAGGCGGAGATCGACGACCTCGACGCGAAGGTCGCCGACGGCGACTTCGACGAGCTGCAGTCGTGGCTCGGCGAGAACGTCCATCGACACGGCTCGCGCTACGAGACGAACGAGCTGGTGAAGCGCGCCACCGGCGAGGCGTTCTCCGCCGACGCGTTCACCGACTACGTCGAGGAGAAGTACGGCGAGCTGTACGACCTCTGAGGCACTGAGGTCTCCGCGTTCTCGGCGGTCTCCGCGGTTTCGTGGGTTATGCGGGCTTCACCCCAGCCGGAGCCCCGTCATCAGCACGATAATCGCGAGCATCGCGCCCGCCTCGAGGAGTCCGACGACGAGATTCCGCTTCTCGATCGCCTCGAGTCGTGAGGCGTCGGGCTCCGCCGACCGGCTCTCGTAGTACGCGCTCAGGTGGATCCGGTTCGGGACGAGCAGCCCGAAGACGAAGAGTCCCCAGCCCAGCGTCAGCGAGAGGGTCGGCCACCGTCCGGAGAACCCGTAGCCGAGTCCGAAGACGGACCCGAGCAGGATCGTCCCCGAGACGACGGTCGTCAGGGAGAACCCGAGCACGAAGAACACGACCTTCGGCGTCAGCGCGGTCGTCACGTCCGCCGCGGTCTCGCGATCGAGGCCGCCGAGGGTCGGCCCGATGACCGCCGGGAAGATCAGCGCGAACCCGAACCAGACCGCGCCGGCGGCGACGTGGGTATAAAACAGGAGTGTCGTGCTCGAGAGGAGGACGCCGGCGGCGACGAACGACAGCGGCACAATGACGCTCCCGGCCGCGAACGCCGGGTTGGCGGCTTGCGCGAGATGCGCGACGCGCTCCAGCCAGTTGGCCTCCTCCACGCGGTCATGCTCGTGAATGACTGCCATGGAAGCGGATGGAACATGCAGAACATATTGGTTTTCGTTGCGACATTTTTGACGATCACCGACACGCGGATCAGTTTAAAAGGCCTCGTTCGCCGTCCCGCTACCGCGACGCTCGACGTTTCGCTGCTCGGCCCAGCTACTTCTCGATGATGCTCTCCTCGACCGCCTCGCCGAAGTGGCGCGCGACGTCCTCGTAATAAACGAGCGCCTCGTCACCGGCTTCGAGATCGGTGACGGCCTTCTTGCCGTCGCTCGTCGCCACCTTCACGGTCTCGGCGTTCTGGATGAGCGTCTCCACGCGATCGACCCCGTCCTCGGTCTCCAGTTCGGCCTGCAGCCGGAACATCGGTCGCTTCTCGATCTTCACGCGCCCGACGATCGCCTCGCGCGTGTGACCCGCGGTGTCGAGGATCTGCACCTCGTCGCCGCTGGAGAGCTCCGCGAGGTAGTTCGTGCCGCCCTCGGCGTTGCGGACGTAGGCGTGGACGGCCCCGGCGTTCACGCGGAAGGGGCGCGACTCGACGTACGGCGACTCCGCGGTCTCGGCGTGGACGAAGAAGAGACCCCGGGACATCGACCCGACGAGCATCCCCTCGTCGTCGTCCATCAGCGAGCCGGTGTCGATGCAGACGCGGTCGGCCATCCCGGTGCGCTCGACCGCGGTCACCTCGGCGTGTCGGAGGTCGAGCGTCTCGCGGTCGGCGGCGTCGCGGGCGTCGACCGCGCCCCGGATCTCGTCGGGGGAGTCGCTGTCGAGGAGGACGCCGTCCGCGCCGATCTCCAGCGTCTCGAAGGCGGTCCGGGCCTCGGCCGCGGTCGTCGCGCCGGCGACGAGGTGCGTCTCCTCGCCGACCCGCGCGATCAGGTTCTCCAGCGGGATGATCGACCAGTCCTCGCCGACGACGATCGTGTACTCGGCGTCCGCCGCCGCCTCCTCGGCGAACCGCTCGTACTCGGTCCCCAGCACGCGGACGTACACGCCCTGGGCGCGGTCGTCGCCCCGGCGGACCGTCGTGAGGTCCGCGGAACCGGAGAAGTCGTTCGGGAGGTCGATCGTCCCGTCGCCCTCGCCGCCCTTGCCGACGAAGTAGGCGTCGGCCTCGGCGTCGCTCTCGGCGTCGTCGATGACGTCCGCCTCCGAGCGGAACGCCGCGACCGAGACGTCGCCCAGCTCGCGGACGCGCCCCACGTCCGCCTCGTCGACGAGTACCCAGTCCGCGCCGGCCTCGATGGCGGTCGTGATCCGTCGCTTGCGCGCCTCCCAGTCGCCGACGCTCCCGTCGGCTTTCACCCAGACCGTGCGTGTCATTGTCGGAACCTCACGGCGGGCGGGCTTGAAAACTGCGGAAGGGTCGCGCGTTGCGGGCGACTGCGCGACGGGAGCGTCATTCGCGGTCGACGGCGCGGCGGGACCGTCCGCCGTTGGCGACGCAACGACCCGTAGACGACAAAGCACTTATAACTAAGCTTGTATCGTAGGACGTACACCCCCGAATGAAGACACCACGCCGGTGGCCCTCGAACGCGGGGTCCCGATACGCCGCTGCGCGCGAGGCCCTCCGGGAGCGCGCCGCGCCGCACCTCGGGATCGATCCGCGAGCGCTGGGCGCGTTCCGGATCGGGCTGGCCCTCCTACTCCTCGGTGACCTGCTCGTCTACCGCCTCCCGGTGGTGGGCGCGTTCTACACCGATGACGGCGTCCTGCCGCGCTCGACGCTCGCCGAGCTGTACCCGTTCTTGGAGACCGTCTCGATCCACGCGGCGTCCGGCTCGGCGCGGGTCCAAACGGGGCTCCTCGCGCTCGGCGCGTGCGCCGCCGTCTGCCTGCTCGTCGGCTACCGAACGCGAGCGTCGACGGGTCTCTCCCTCGTCCTGCTCGCGTCGCTTTACGCTCGCAACCCGTTCGTGATCAACGGCGGGAACACGATCCTGATAGTACTCCTCTTTTTGAGCCTCTTTCTCCCGCTCGACGCCCGGTGGTCGCTCGGTGCCGGCCGGTCGAGCGACCCCGGTTACCGCGACGACGCCGATGAAGGCTCGTCTGACGGGCGCGAGAGCGGCGTCGGTCAGCGGGTCTGTTCGCTCGGAACCGCCGTCACCCTCCTGACGATCGCCTCGATCTACGCGGCCAACGTGGTCTCCAAGTACCGGAGCGACGCGTGGATGTCGGGCGTCGCGGTCCCGCGGATCTTCCAGATAGAGGAGTTCGTCGTGCTGTTCGGCCCGTTCGTCTCGGACCACACCGCAGTCCTCGCGGCGATAAACTGGCTCTGGATCGCGCTCCTCTCGGCGTCCGTGCTGCTGGTCGCCGCCACCGGGTGGCTGCGAACCGGCGTCGCCCTCGCGTTCGTCTCCGCGCACCTCGGCATGGCCGCGACGATGCGGCTCGGCGTGTTCCCGTTCGTCATGGTCTCGGTCCTGCTCCTGTTTTTCCCGCCGAGGGTCTGGGACGCCGTCGAGTTGCTCGCGTCGAACCTCCCCGGGCCGTCTCGGCTCCCAGAGCGGGCGTACCGAAGCGACGGCGGAAGGGCGACCGAAACCGCGTCTCCGGTCACGTCGCGGGCGCGTCGCGGGATCCGCGTCGCGGCCGCCGTCCTGCTCGTGGGCGTCTTCGTCGCGCTCGTGGTCTGGCAGGCCGCGGGGGTCGGGCTCGTCGACATGCCGGCGTCGGAGTCGGCCGGCGAGCTCTCGGAGGTGAGCTGGTCGTTCTTCGCGCCCAACCCGCCCGACACCTCCAGCTGGTACGTCGTCCGAGCGACGCTCGAATCCGGGGCGACGGTCGACGCGTCGGACGGCGGGCCGGTCGCGTTCGACCGTCCACCGGACGCGGCGGACACGTATCCGACGACCCTCTGGCATCAGTACGGCCACCGAATCCGGTACGCCGGGGAGACGCAGTACCGACCGCTGGCGGCGTACGCGTGCGAGCGGACGGACGGCTCGGTGGAGTCCGTGACCGTCTTCCACGTCGAGCAGACGGTCGACCCGAACGGGCCGGTGGGGGAGCCGGAGCCGCAGGAGCGGGTCAGCGTCACCTGCTGATCGCGGCGGCGCTCCGCCTCGCGTCGCTTCCCGAGACCGGATCGCCCCGATCGTATTAGTGGCGATGGCGCGTGGCGTGAGCCATGTCCGACTCACCACGCGTCGTCGGCGTCGCGGGGAGCCTACGAGAGACGAGCTACACGCGACTGGCCGTCGGTCGCGCGCTCGACGGGGTCCGCCGTGCGGGCGGGACCCCGGAACCGATCGACCTCCGCGAGTACGACCTGCCGACGTACGACGCCGACCGCGGTTCGGCGGGAGACGCGGACGCGTTCACCGCGCGGGTCCGCGCGGCCGACGCCGTCCTCCTCGGGACGCCGATGTACCACGGTTCGTACTCCTCGACGCTGAAAACGGCGCTCGACTACTGCGGCTTCGAGGAGTTCGAGGACAAGACCGTCGGCCTCCTCGCGGTCGCCGGCGGCGGCTTCCCGGTGACCGCGTTAGAACACCTCCGCTCCGTCTGTCGGGCGCTCAACGCGTGGGTGATCCCGCATCAGGTCGCCGTTCCTCGCGCCCACGCGCAGTTCGAGGACGGTGACCTGGTCGACGAGGCCCTCGACGACCGAGCGCTCACGCTCGGGCGTCGAGCGGTGCAGTACGCCGACATCGAGCCCGATCCGGACTCGTTCGAGGGAGAGCAGAATGTCGGGGCGAGGTGACCGCCGGCGCTGCGTGACCCCTTACGCCTCGACGAAGCCGCCCGCTCGGAGCGCCTCCTCGACGTCCGCGTCGTCGTGGACGATCGCCGAGACGGCGCGGGCGATCCCCTCGGGGTCCTCGTGCTGGAATATCGACCGTCCCATCGAGACGCCGGCGGCGTCGCCGTCCATCGCGCCGCGCACCATCTCGACGGTCTCGCGGTCGGTGCCCTTCGACCCGCCGGCGATGACGACCGGCAGCCGGGTCGACTCCGTGACGCGGGCGAAGGAGTCGCCGTCGCCGGAGTACCCCGTTTTCACCACGTCGGCGCCGAGCTCCTCGGCCAGCCGGACAGCGTGCCCGAGCGACTCCGGATCGGTCTCGTCGACGCCGGGGCCGCGCGCGTAGGCCATCGCGAGCACCGGCAGGCCGAGGCGGTCGGCGTCGGCGGTCAGCTCCGCCAGCTCTTCGATCTGGTCGGGCTCGTGGTCGGAGCCGACGTTGATGTGGAACGACACCGCGTCGGCGCCCGCGCGCACCGCGTCCTCGGCGGTGGCGGTGACGCGCTTGTCGCTCTCGTCGGGGCCGATCGTCGTCGACCCGTTGACGTGGACGATGTAGCCCGCGTCGTTCTTGTTCGGATGGACGCGGGAGGCGACGCCGCGCTGCGTGAGGACCGCGTCCGCCCCGCCGCGCGTGACGCCGTCGATCGTCGATTCGATGTCGACGAGGCCGTCGACGGCGCCCATCGTGATCCCGTGGTCCATCGGGACGATGAGGTACCGGTCATTTGTGGAGATGCGTTCGAGTCGTGCCGAGAGTCCTGCTGTCATGGTGGGTTCGGTCGTTGTGTGAGAGTGTGGCAATCGCAGGTAAGTGGGTTTCGTTCGGGGTCGTATTGGCTCGAACCCGCGGTCACCGCGACTCCGCCGCGCCGACGCGGGCGGCGTGGCCGCGCTCGGCGCCCTCCTTCAGCTCCCGCGAGAGCGCCTCCAACCGGTCTGCGACCTCGTCAGTGGGCAGATCCTCCTCGACGCCCCCGGCGACGATGTCGACGAGCGCCGAGCCGACGATGATCCCGTCGGCCCCGCCGGCGACGATGCGCTCCGCGTGCTCGCCCGCCGAGATGCCGAACCCGACGGCCTTCGGCACGTCGTACTCCGCGAGCCGGTCGAGGCTCTCCGTGGTCTGCTCGGAGACGTCGTCTCGCGCGCCGGTCGTCCCGAGCCGCGCCTGCACATAGACGTACCCCGACACGCGCCCCATGATCCGGTCGAGCCGGTCGCCGACCGTGGTCGGCGCGACGATGAAGACGAGGTCGAGGCCGAACTCGTCGCAGGCCTCCCGGAGCGGGTCGGCCTCCTCCGCCGGTAGGTCCGGAACGACGAGCCCCTGGATGCCGGCCGCGGCGGCGCGCTCGACGAAGGGACGGGGACCGGCCTCTTCTCCGTACTGGTAAATCAGGTTGTAGTACGTCATACAGACCAGCGGCGCGTCGACGTCGAGCTCCTCGGCGAACGCGAAGAACCGGTCCGGCGTCATCCCGCCGTCGAGCGAGCGCACGAGGGCGCCCTGGATCGTCGGCCCCTCGGCGATCGGCTCCGAGAACGGGAGTCCGAGCTCGATGACGTCGGCGCCGCCGCGGTCGAGCGCGCGGACGTACTCCAGCGACGCCTCGTAGGAGGGGTCGCCGACGGCGAGGTAGGGGACGTATGCGGGGCCGTCGGCGAACGCCTCGGCTATCGCGGCCGAGTTTCCCGTTTCCGGCTTCGCCGTCGACTCCGCGGTCCGCTCCGCCATTCAGATCCCCCCCGTGAACATCGACATGTCCGGCGCCTCGTCGATGTCGCGCTTGTCCGTCTCCTCGATGGCCGCGTCGAGGTCCTTGTCGCCGCGCCCGGAGACGTTCACGACGACGCGCTCGCCGAGCTCCTCGTGGTGCTCCTCTAAGAAGCCGAAGGCGTGGGCCGTCTCCAGCGCGGGGATGATCCCCTCCGTGCGCGAGAGCCGGTGGAACCCCTCCAGCGCGACGTCGTCGTCGACGGCGACGGGATTCACGCGGCCCTCGTCGACGAGGTACGCGAGCTCCGGACCGACGCCGGCGTAGTCGAGCCCGGAGGATATCGAGTGGCTCTCCATGATCTGCCCGTCGGAGTCCTGCAGGAGCTTGGTGCGCGCGCCGTGGAGCACGCCCTCTTCGCCGGTGAAGAGCGAGGCGGAGTTCGGGGCGACGCCCGCCTCCTCGTCGACCTCCAGCGTCGAGCCGCCGGCCTCGACCGCGTGAAGTGCGACCTCCTCGTCGTCGACGAACGCCGCGAACGTCCCCATCGTGTTCGAGCCGCCGCCGGCGCAGGCGACCACGTCGGTCGGGAGCGCGCCCGTCTTCTCGATAGTCTGCGCGCGCGCCTCCTCCGAGATGACGGCCTGGAAGTCGCGGACCATCACCGGGAACGGGTGCGGGCCGACGATGGACCCGATGACGTAGTGGGTATTCTCGACGGTGGTCGCCCAGTCGCGCATCGTCTCCGAGATGGCCTCCTTCAGAGTGCCCCGGCCCGCGGTCACCGGATTCACCTCGGAGCCGTTGAGCTTCATCCGGAAGACGTTCGGACGCTGGCGGTTGATGTCGCGCTCGCCCATGTATATCTCGCAGGGCATGTCGAGGTGGGCGGCCGCCATCGCGGTCGCGGTGCCGTGCTGGCCCGCGCCCGTCTCCGCGATGATCCGCTCTTTCCCCATGTACTTCGCCAGCAGGACCTGCCCGAGCGCGTTGTTCAGCTTGTGCGCGCCGCCGTGAAGCAGGTCCTCGCGCTTGAGGTAGACATCGGTGTCGTAGCGCTCGGAGAGCCGGTCGGCCCGCTGAAGCGGGATCGGGCGCCCCCCGAAGTCCGCGAGCCGCTCGCGGAGCTCGTCCATGAAGCCGTCCTCGTTCTCGAGGACGTACCGCTCGTAGGCGTCGGTCAGTTCCTCGATCGCCGGCATCAGCGCCTCGGGGACGTACTGGCCGCCGTAGCGGCCGAACTTCCCGTCCTCTCGGCCGCGCTCGCGGCCCGGGCGGCGCGAAAGCTCTCCAACCTCGCTCGTCGATGATTCGGTTTCGCTCATGTGGGTGTCTCCGTGGTGTCGGTGGTCTCGTCGATGACCGCCTCCGCGTCTTCGTCCGTCTCCGCGTCTTCGTCCGCCTCAGCCTCGCCGTCCGTCTCTGCCTCGCCGTCCGCCTCCGCCCGCGTCAGCGCCCGCGTGTTCGCCTCGACGTCGCCGTCCATGATCGCGCTCCCGACGAGCAGCGCGTCGGCGCCGGCCGCCCGCATCCGCCGGACGTCGGCGGGGGATCCGACACCGCTCTCGGCGATGAGCGTCACGTCGTCTGGGACGTGGGGCGCCACGGACTCGAAGGTTCCGAGATCGACGACCAGCTCCGCGAGGTCGCGGTTGTTCACGCCTATCGCGGTCGCGCCCGCGTCGAGCGCCCGCGCCAGCTCCTCGCGGTCGTGGACCTCGACGAGGACCTGAAAGCCGCGATCGCGGGCGGCGGCCAACAGGTCCGGGAGGTCGTCGCCGACGAACCGCGCGATCAGCAGGACGACGTCGCTCTCGACGGCGTCTAGCTGGGGCTCGGCGACGACGAAGTCCTTCCGGAGGACCGGCACGTCGACGGCCTCGCGCACGCGGTCGAGCACCTCGACGCTCCCGCCGAAGTGCTCCGGCTCCGTGAGCACCGACAGCGCGGCGGCGCCGCCCGCGACCATCCCCTCGGCGAGCGCGACGGGGTCGTCCTCGCGGGTCCCGTCCGTGGTGGGGCTCGTCGGTTTGACCTCCGCGACGACCGGCACGCGACCGTCCTCTTCGGCCCGGTCGAACGCGGCGCGCAGGTCGCGCGGGTCGACGGCGACGCGGTCGGTACGCCCCTCTGCCGCCCGTTCGCGCGCCGCCAACAGGATCGACCTGACCGCGGGGGCCAGCTCGGTTGGATCCTCCATTAGTGTACACTAATGCACGTATCTGTTCATAAGGCTTGCGGGCGTGACCCGCCCGGAACGGACGAGCGGCCGAGTCGGCGACGCGACGCTCCGTCCGTCCCATCATTTTAACCGTCGGGGCCGTCGTATGACGGGTATGAATCCGACGGGAGCGTCGGGCGTCTTCGCCCGCGAGTTCGATGGCCTCGGTCGCGCGGTGGAGGTCGGATTCGCCGGCGGACGGGTGATCTCGGTGTCGTTCCCGGCGGAGATACCGGCGGACGCGAGGCCGGATCACGAACTCCTCGACCGGATCGGCGCGTACGTCCGCGGGGAGCGAGACGAGTTCGCCGAGGTCGCCGTCGGACTCACGGTGCCGACGGACCGCCGCGACGTCCTCGAAGCGCTCCGGACGGTCCCCTACGGCGAGGAGGTGTCCGTGAGTCGGCTCACACGCTTGGCGGCGCTCGACGCGGACGACCCCGACGACCTCAGACTCGTGCGAACGGCGCTGGACGAGAACCCGATCCCCATCCTCCTTCCCGACCACCGGGTACAGGGCGGTCCTTACACGACGCCGGGAGAGGTACGCGACGCGCTGCGTCGCGTCGAAGGGCTGTAGCGGGGAGGGCCCGAGGCCGGGAGTTCGGCGACCTACTCGGACGGCCGCCCGCGACCGTGCTCTTCGATGTTCTCCCAGACGACCGTCATCAGCTCGCCGGTCTTCTCGACGAGGTCGTCGACCGCGCCGCCGCAGTCCGCGGGCGCGCAGCCGAGGTCGCGGATCGCCTTCGTCGCCGACGTGTGGTGGACGTGGACCAGGTCGTCGCCCTCGCGCTCGTACACGATGGTGGTGCACGGGAGCATCCCGGCGAGCGTGGGGTCGATCTCGATCGCGTCGAACGCGATCTCGGGGTGACAGACGACGATGAGCGCCGTCCGCTCGACGTCGTCGTGGCCGAGCATCCCCTCGATCATCTGATCGAGCCGCGTCACCTGCACCGTCTCGAAGTCGGCGAGCTCGTGTTCGATCTGCACGAACGGGACCGCGTCGTCGAAGGGCATGTCGAGGGTCGTGTGGAGCGCCTCGTCGGCGGTCGGCGCCGGGGACCCGCTTCGGGCGTCGCTCATGGGTGTGACTCCGACCGCGGCGGGAAAAACCCTCTCCCGGCCCGTCAACGACTGCCGCTACCTGTGACGGAGCGCGCCCTTTGCCGGTCGGGACGGACTTATCGGTCGGAGTCGCCTTCGCTCGCCCATGATCGAACTCTCACGGGCCGTGTACGACGACATCGTGTACCACGCGTACGGCGGCGGCGAGGCGGAGATCTGCGGCGTGCTCGCCGGCACCCACGGCACCGACGGCGAGCCGAGCGTCGTCACCGAGGCGTATCAGGCGGAGAACGTCGCCGACACGCCCCAGATCCGCTATCTCATCGACCCCGAGGAGCAGTTCGAGCTCATCGAAGCGATCGAGGACGACGGGCTCGACGTGGTGGGGTTCTACCACTCGCATCCCACGGGGCCGACGCACCCGAGCGAGACGGACGCCGCCCGGGCGACCTGGCCGGACCACTCGTACGTGATCTGCGCGCTGGACGGCTACCCGTTCGTCGGCTCGTGGCGCTGGCGGGGCGACGACGAGGGGTTCGAACAGGAGACCGTCTCGGTTCGGAGCGAGCGATAGAACGGGGTCGAGTGACGGGTCTATTTGGCCTTGCTGAAACCCTCAAACGGTGATAGGTTTCTACGGTCGTACTGAATACAGAGGTTAGATTCAGCAATCGATTGGTCGCGTCGCAAAGTCCTATAGAGTTTGCCGCTGAGCGTCTCGACAGCACTTCGTACAACTGAAAATACTGCGTTAGAATGGCGTGCACCAAGTGTACGTGATTTGAGAGCGTTAGAGATAGCAGCCCGAGTAGTCTACGCAACCACCACTCGAAACTCTAGACCGCTTTGCGACGCGACCAAAAAAGTTGTTACAGTGACTTTTGAGTGATAGATATGAGTCTCCTCAAAGAACTCGTAGCAGGCCTAAAAGGGTGGGCTATTATGGAGCTGAGTGGGTGGCTGGTCGTGCTCATTGCGGCGGTCGTTTTCGTCGTGACCCTGATCGCTGGCAGTGCGTTGTTCGGTGACGCGGCCGGATTGGCTATTGGAATCAGCTCCGCACTGCTCGTCGCGTTTGTTGTTGGGCCACGTCTTCGAAACCGGTTCGGAGACGGTCAACAGTAGTGTGTGCGGCAGTCGACACACAGAAGACAATCCACCGGTGCAACACATCCCGACGATTAAAACTCGAAGTCAGCACGCCAGTCCAGTTGATTGGTCGTGTCGTTTGGCTACGTACATTATGTGGAGAGAGGATCGACTGAGAAGCTGTCGTGACCGACTTGCGCTCTCTATTCAGCACGCCATTTCTATCAGTTGTTGAGGGTTTTAACAGAGCCACATCAACCTAAGAATTCACGAATCCTCAGTACGTACCCTTCAGCGACCGGTTGTTTCAGCCCATTTTATATCTGAAGAATAGACTTTCAACAGAGCCGTCTATTTATAAATCGTTGACGCCGAATCGACGATGAACACCGCCAAAGCCCCAGCCGCGAGGGCGGCGCACGCTCGCTGCGCTCCTCGGTCGCTCGTTACACTCACTCCCTGCGGTGCTTACGTCGCCTGTGCCGCCCTCGCGGCTGCCCCTTTGAATCCCACCCGACCGCCCAGCGACCGCACCTCATCCCTCCCCAGCCTCGTCAGTCGCTCTCGCTCCGCTTCGGGCGACTGACTCCAGCGAGGGACCGGAGGTCCCTCTGGCAGCCGGCGCTACGCGCCGGCGACAGCGAGGCGCAACGCGCCTCTGGCAGTCGGGCGAAGCCCGACGACCTCGCGCGTGCTGCTCGGCCGCGGGAGCGGCCTCGCAGGCACGCGCCACCGCATCGTTTGTTTATTAGCTACTATCGCCGGCTCGCTCGCTCTTTAAATACGCACCGCGGTCAGCGGTCACATTGAAAAGTAGAACCGCTCCGACCGTCGGCCTCAGTCGTCCGCTTCGATCTCCGGCTCGTCGCCGCCGACATCGATGGCGCAGGAGGCGCTGTAGTCGACGTCGTGGACCGACTCGATGGCGGGGTCGTCGCCGCACACCGGGCAGTCGTCCTGTTTCGGAATCTCGACCTTGTCGAACTCCATGTCGAGCGCGTCGAAGAACAGCATCGAGCCGTCGAGCGACTCGCCCTCGCCGATGATGTGTTTGACCGTCTCGGTCGCCTGCAGACAGCCGACGGTGCCGGGGAGCACGCCGAGGACGCCGGCGGTCGCGCAGTTCGGGACCATCCCGGCCGGCGGCGCCTCGGGGAACAGACAGCGGTAACACGGCGAGTCGTCGTCGCCCGCGAACGTCGTCACCTGCCCCTCGAACTTGAAGATTGAGCCGTGCGAGAAGGGGATCCCGGCGAGCGTGCAGGCGTCGTTGACGAGGTACCGCGTCGCGAAGTTGTCCGTGCCGTCGACGACGAAGTCGTAGCCCTCGATCAGCTCCTCGACGTTGTCCGGGGTCACCCGCAGCTCGTGCTTCCGGACGTCGATGTCGGGATTGAGCCCCTCGACGAAGTCGGCGGCGGAGTCGACCTTCTTCCGTCCCACGTCGTCGTTCCCGTGGATCACCTGGCGCTGGAGGTTCGACAGCTCGACCTCGTCGTCGTCGGCGACGCCGAGCGTCCCCACCCCGGCGGCGGCGAGGTACTGGATGATCGGCGCCCCGAGCCCACCGGCGCCGAGCACGAGCACTTCGGCGTCGAGCAGGGCCTTCTGCCCCTCGGGACCGACGTCGTCCATGATGATGTGCCTGGAGTACCGGTCGAGCTGCGTCGGATCGAGGTCGAGGTCGCTCATTTGCCGCCGCTTGTCGCTGCAAACCAATAAGACGGCCGCCCACCGGCGCGTGCTGCCGACATCTCGGAGATGCGCCCGGTTCGCACGACCGGTTGCGCATCTGGGGACGGCCCGCGGCGCATCGGGGGACGGCCCGCAACGCATCGAGAGGACGGCCCGCAACGCATCGAGAGGACGACCGGCGGCGCACGGGGAGCCGGCCGGTACCGCGCCCGACGACGGCCTCGCTCGACTCGTCGCGGACGCGGGACCGACGGCAGACGTCCGTCGCGGGCGCGTCGCTCCGGGCTCGGCGGTCGTGTTAGACCGGGGCCACCGTTGCCGTCGGCGGGGTCCTTTTTTGACTGGGACGAGAACCGCTAATATGGCCACGATTAAGCTGCCGGCCGTCCTCGTCGGCGGGTCCGCGACCTCTGAGGTCGAGGTCGAAGGGGAGACCGTCAACGAACTGTTCGACAACCACGCCGACGAGCACGGCCCGGAGCTCAGAGACAGCGTGCTCGAAGACGGCGAAATAAAGGAGTTCATCAACGTCTACGTCGAGGGGACGCCCGTCGACGGCGTCGACGCCGAGGTCCCGGCAGACGCGCAGGTCCGCGTCATCCCGGCGGCGTCCGGCGGTCGGTAACCGGTCCGTCTCTCGGTTCGCGGCGGGATTCGCTTATAAGTAGTCCTCCCAGAGCGGGATGTCCGCGTACTTGTCGCCGCGGTCGCACAGCATGAAGACGACGACGTCGTCGTCGTCGAGCTCGCCCGCCGCGTCCAGGTTCGCCACGACGGCCGCGCCGCCGCCCGCCGACGTGCCCACGACGAACTGATCGTCGACGCGGAGGTGCTCGCGGACCGTCGCCTCGTCGTGCTGGCCGAGGTCGGCGATCGGCACCGGCTCGTCGAGGTAGCGCTCGCGGAGCGCCCGCGCCTGGTCGTACGCGTCCGAGGTGGCGACGTACTCCGTCCGGTCGAGCACCGACTCGTCGTACGTCTCGGGGTGGTAGTGGTCGCCCGTCTTGAGGTATTTCAGGCCGTCGATGGCGTGGAGCTGCTCGTCGGGCTCGAAGCCGACGATCTCCGTCGCCCCGTCGCTCAGGTCCGTCAGGCCCCGGCCGGTCCCCGTGATCGTCCCGCCCGTCCCGACCCCCGCGACGAAGTGAGTCACGTCGCCGTCGGTCGCCTCGTATATCTCCCGGGCGGTCGTCCGCTCGTGGGTGCCCGGGTTGTCTGGGTTCTCGTACTGGTTCGGGCGGAAGTACGCCTCTGGGTCCGCGGCGATTATCTCCTCGCAGCGCTCGATGACGGCGTCGTAGCCGAGGTTGGCGTCGACGAAGTGGATCTCCGCGCCCGCGTCCCGAACGGCGTCCACCTTCCCGCCGGCGGCGTTGTCGGGCATGACGATCTCGACGTCGTAGCCGCGGGCGGCCGCGAGCCGCGCCACCTCGCTGCCGGTGTTGCCCGAGGTAGGCTCGATGACGGTGACGCCGGACTCGAGGTCGCCGCGCTCCTCGGCGCCGTCCAGCATCCCCTTCGCGATCCGGGACTTGATCGACCCGCCGCCGTGGGGGGCGTCGTAGAGGTTGAACCACTCCGCCTTCGCGTACACGTCCGCGTCGGCCCCGAGGTCGAGGTCGAGCTCCACGAGGGGCGTCTCGAAGATCGTCGACTCGTCGACGACGTACTGGCTCATGGGCCTCGTAGATCGCTCCCGGGTAAGAGTCCGACGGAAACGGCTGTCTCGGCGCCTATCGCGGTCGTGCGTCGCGATCACCCGTCAGAGATACGGGAGAAGCCTGCCGGTCACGAAAGGCGTTACACGGCGAATCGTCTACCGAGCCGTATGAGCCAACCATCGTGGGACGACGTCGTCGAGATGCCCGACGAGCTCGACGACGAGACCGCCGAGGCGCTCTTCGATGACGCGACCGAAGTACAGGACATGACCGGCGAGGTCTGCCCGTACCCGCAGGTCGAGGCCAAGAAGGCCATCGCGGGGCTCTCCCCCGGCGACGTGCTCGTCCAAGAGACTGACCACGTCCCGAGCACGGAGAACGTCCCGAAGGCCGTCGGCGACGACGCGACCGCGAAGGTCTGGAAGTCGGGCGACGGCCGCTACCGCATCTTCATGCGGAAGGAGTGATCATGGTCGAAGAACTCACCCCCGAGGAAGTCAACGAGCGCGTCCAGAATGGCGACATCCGCGTCATCGACACGCGACCGCAGGAACAGTACGAGCGGGGTCACATCCCGGGCGCTATCAACGTCCCGCTCGGCGACCTCCCGTCGATGGTCCCGGACATCGACTGGGACGACAGGGACGTCGTCTGCGCGTGTCCGGTCGGCCAGTCGTCGAAGCAGGCCGCGATGCTGATCAGCAGCTACGAGGGCGTCGAGGAAGACATCGTCGTCGCCAGCATGTCCGGCGGCTACGAGGAGTGGGACTTCGAGCTGGAGACCGACGCGTCCGCCGACGCGTAGTTCGCCCCGATCTGTCCGCTGACACGGAGGTCGCCCCGACCCGCCCCCCGGTTTCCGTCGGCAGCGCTCGGAGAGGGCGGCGGCGGCGGCCCGCACAGCGGTCTCTGAAACTATATGTGCGTCCGACTGTCACGTTGGCGTATCTCTTTGTACCGCAGGCCAGTTAGTGGCCCGCATGGACGCCGAGAAGGCCCGCCGAGAGCTCTACGAGGTGATGAACGAGTCGGGCGAGTTCGACGAGAAGGCCGAACGAGCCCTCGCGCTCGGGAAACGGTACCTCGACGTCGAAAACGCCCACCTGACGGAGATCCACCCCGACAGCGACTACTGGGAGACGGTCGCCAGTACGGACCCGCCTGAGGGGGCGTTCCCGGCCGGACTGGTTCTCGACCTCGGGACCACCTACTGCCGGCGCGTCGTCGCTGATCGGGAGACGGTCGCGCTCCACGACGCCCCCGAACAGGGGTGGGCCGACGACCCGGCGTTCGACGCGCACGAACTCCGCTGTTACCACGGGAGTCCCGTCGTCGTCGACGACGAGCTCTACGGGACCGTCTGCTTCGTCTCCGAGGGCGCCCGATCGCGGCCCTTCAGCGACGAGGAAACGCTGTTCGCGGAGCTGATCGCCCGGGTGCTCGAACACGAGCTGCAGCGCCGGCGCACCGCGGTCGAGATCGAGCGGCTGGACCGGTTCGCCAGCGTGCTCGCCCACGACCTGCGCAATCCGCTCGGGGTGGCGCAGGGGTACGTCGACTTCGCTCGGGAGTCGACCGGCGATCGGGACCTCGAAACGGCGTCGAACGCGCTCGATCGGATGGAGGAGCTCATCGAGGACGTGCTGACGATGGTCCGACAGGGCCGGTCCGTCGAGTCGGCCGACGAGATCCGACTGGGGTCGGTGGCCGAGCGATGCTGGCGATCGGTCGTGACCGAGGAGTCCGCGCTCCGCGTCGAGTCGGACCTGGCGATCCGGGCGGCCCCCGACCGGCTGCGGCGGCTGTTCGAGAACCTCTTTCGCAACGCGATCGAGCACGGGGGCGACGACGTCACGGTCCGGATCGGCGCGCTGCCCGACGACGCGGGGTTCTTCGTCGAGGACGACGGACCGGGCATCCCGGAGATCGAGCGCGACTCCGTCTTCGAGCGGGGGTACTCGTCGGAGTCGGAGGGGAGCGGGCTGGGGCTGGCGATCGTCGCGAGCGTCGTCTCCGCGCACGGCTGGGAGATCGCGGTCACGGACGCCCCGAACGGCGGCACTCGGTTCGAGGTCAGCGACGTCGCCGTGCTCGATCCGGTGACGGACTGACCGGACCGACGGCGGATCGGCGCCGTCGGTCAGATCGCGCAGCCGACCTCGCGGTACATGTAGTGAGTCATGACGTAGACGCCGAGGACGATCCCCCCGCCGGCGAGGAACGAGTGCACGGAGAGCAGCGCGATCCCCGAGAAGAGGTTCGCGATGTTGCAGCCGGCGGCGAGCCGCGAGCCGACGCCCATCAGGAGGCCGCCCGCGGCGTAGTTCGGCACGCGGTTCAGCTTCGGTTTCCGGATCCGAAAGTCGCCGGAGGCGTACGCGGCGAGGAAGGAGCCGACGACGAGCGACGCGATCATCACCATGTCGATGCTCAGGGAGATGTCGCCGTCGCGGAAGAGGATCGAGCCCCAGTACTCGACGCTCGCGACGTCGTAGCCGGTCTGCGCGAGGAGGTAGCCGGCCCAGCGCGCCTCGCTGCCGGTGATCGCCCAGTGGCCGTGCACGTAGAACCAGAGGCTCGCGACGACCGCCATCGCGACGCCCGCGGTCCGCGCGTCCCACGAGTCGCGGAGCCGGACTCTCACCGGTCGGTCGTCGCCGCGGAGGCCGCGGACGTACTCGACGGTGCCGTCGGCGATGCCACGCAGGCCGACCGAGACGGCCGAGAGCGTCCGAGAGGCGCCGAGAACGGCCTGCGCGCGTGTGTCGGCCCCCACGCCGGTCCCGCCTGAGGGGTCGTCCGGGAGCCGGCTCCGCCCCTTCACGAACGCGTACGCGACGGTGCCGGCCGCGACCGCCAGCGTCCCCGTGATCGCCGGCGAGAACGGCAGCGAGAGGTACAGCGTCCGCCCTTCGAACGGGTTCAGCGTCTGGAAGTAGTACGTCTCCGCCACGGGGAACGCGAACGCGAAGAGGACGTACCCCACGAACATGAAGAGGAGGACGAGCCAGAACTGGAGGTACCCCTGTCCGGCCCGATAGAGGGTGCCGGACGCGCAGCCGCCGGCGAGCGTCATCCCGAGGCCGAAGACGAAGCCGCCGAACAGCGACCCCAGCCCCCACGCGGGCGTCCAGAAGCCGCGGAAGTAGCCGAACGTGGCCTGCAGGCTCCAGAACACGGTCATCACCGCGAGCCCGGCGAGCAGTCCCTTCAGCACGCGCGTGTCTTTGAACGCGACGAAGTCCCGGAACGCGCTGACGAAGCAGAACCGCGCCTTCTGTAACAGCACGCCGAACGAGAGGCCGACCGCGATCGATATCCCGACGTACGCGACGGGAGACAGTATCATTACGCGGGTCGAGTGCTCCCCGGCGTAAAACGTCGCTGAAGACGGTAACGGTGCGCGATGATCAGAGGAACAAACAACACTTGCCGCTATTTGACACACGGGGCAACGAAGCGCGCCTCCGGGAGCCCTTTAGGCGCGAGCCGCGTCGTGCGGATATGAGCGACGACTGCGGATGCGGATCGAACGACTCGGCGCCGCGCGACTCCGGCGAAGCCGCGCCGGACGCGTCCGCCGACGCGGGGCCCCGTCCCGCGAAGGGGAGCGAGCTGGCGAACGACGACCGGCGCAACCCCTTCGCCGACGGGATCGACCGGCGACGACTCCTGCAGGCGTCGGGCGCCGTCGGCGCGACGACGGCGCTGGCCGGCTGTTCCGGCGGCGGTGGCGGCGGTGACGGCGACGAGCCCGCGCCGACGATGTTCGTGTTCAACAACGGCGACCGAACGCTGAGCGTCATCGACACGGAGAGCGACGAGCTGCTCAACACCGCGTTCCTCGGCACGACCGCCTCCTTCCCGGCCAACCAGTACGCCACGGGCGTCGACGACGAGCACGACGTGCTCTGGCTGAACGTCTCCGGGGGCGTCCGCGCGTTCGACCAGCGCACGCTGGAGGAGCTCGCCTTCGTCGAGACCGGGTACGGCCCGAACTACCCGAACGTGACGCCCGACGGCGAGCACGTCCTGATCGCCTCCGGCGGGACGACCGGAATGGCGCCCGAGGGCGACGAGGCCCACGCTATCTTCCGCGTCGACGCGGACCGCGACAGCGACGCGTTCGGCGAGGTGACCGCCGAGATCGAGACCGGCTACGTCGGCCCCTGCGACATGACGCTGGGCCCGAACGGCGACTACGCCTTCGTCGTCGACGTCGCCGACGAGGCGGTCCGCGTGTTGAGCGTCGACCCGTTCGAGACGGTGACGCGTGTCGACGCCGGCGAACCGGTCACCGAGGGCAACGTCCTCCCCTTCATGTGCACCGCCTCGTTCGACGGGGAGCTCCTGCTCGTCGAGAACGGGGAGGGGACGCTCGGCGGCGACCCCGAGGTGCCCCGCGAGGGCTCCGAGAGCGTCTGGGACATCTCCGACCCGGAGAACCCGGAGGAGATCGCGAAGGTCACCCGCGACGACGGGCTCCCGGGCGCGCCGATCACGAGCGAGGTCGCCCCGGACAACTCGGCGGCGTACCTCTTCATCCCCGGCGAGGGGGTCGGCGTCGTCGACCTGGAGGCGAACGAGTACGCGACGACGCTCGACGTCGGCGGCAGCAGCATCGCCGGCGCGTGGGGGCCGAACCGCGAGAAGCTGTACGTCCCCGTGCAGGACGCGAACCAGGTCGCCGTGATCGACCACGCGGAGCGGGAGGTCGTCGCGACCGTCGAGGCCGGCGAGGCGCCCACCGGCGCGGTCGCCGGCACGGTCCGCCCGGAGGAGGACGCGGTGTCGAGCCTCCAGGCGTCGCTCGCCTCGCTCGGCATC
This sequence comes from Halorubrum sp. Ea8, assembly GCF_002252925.1. Lineage (NCBI taxonomy): Archaea > Methanobacteriati > Methanobacteriota > Halobacteria > Halobacteriales > Haloferacaceae > Halorubrum > Halorubrum sp. Ea8. The sequence continues at coordinate 71,310 of NZ_NHPF01000072.1, read as the reverse complement.
GCGTTCGGCGAGATGGAGGCGTCGTGGTGCATGGACGACCACTGCTACTGCGGGTAGATGGCCTCGGATAACGTGCGCGACGACGGTCCCGCCGACCCCGCCGAGAGCGACGCGGCCGGAGCAGACGAGACGAGCGGGTCCGATCCCGCGTCGACTCGCCGAGGCCTCCTCCGCGCCGCGGCGGGTGCGACGGCCGCCGGCGCGGCGAGCACGGCCGGCTGTCTCGGGATCACCACCCCGGCCGACACCGCCGCGCAGTACGGGCTGAGCGGGAACGTCTCGCACTTCGTCGGACCGAGCTGGCTCGCCGAGAACCGGGGGGACGTCGTCGTCCTCGACGCTCGCGACCCCGAGCGCTTCCGCGAGGAGCGGATCTACGGCGCCAGGCGCGTCCCGTTCGACGCGGTCACGAGCCGAGCGTCGACCGACGCCGGACTGGTCCCGGACGTCGAGGCGATCGCCGACGCGTTCGGTGAGGTCGGGGTGTCGCCCGACGACGACGTCCTCGTCTACGGCGCCAGCGTCGGGTCGCGAGTCACCCGGACCGCGTTCGCGCTCGTCGCCTTGGGCCACGCCGGATCGGTCCGCGTCCTCAACGGCGGCCTCTCGGGCTGGAACGGTCGGCTCGGAACGGGCTCCCGCGACCGGGTCGAGCCGACCGAGTACGAGGCCGACCCCGCCGCGTCGGCGTGGGTCACCCGCGAGTGGCTCGCCGACCGCGTCGGGACGTTCAACGGCGACGGACCGGGGCTCGTCGACGTGCGCGTCCCGGAGGCGTACCTCGGAGCGCCCGCCGCCGACGCCCTGAATCCCGACAACGACCGCCACGGACATCTCCCCGGGGCGATCGGCGTCCACTGGGTCGGCAACGTCGACGGCCGGCGGATGACGGACCCGGGCGAGCTCGTGCACCTGTACGAGAACCGGGCGGGGCTCGACCGCTCGGGCACCGTGGTCGTCTACGGCGACGACAACGTCGACCCCACGTCCACGTGGCTGACGCTGCGGGCGATCGGCTTCGAGGACGTGCGGCTGTACGACGGCGGGTTCGGCGAGTGGTCGAACGTCGAGGGGGACCGCGGGCGGTACCCCGTCGAGACCAAGACGAGCGCCGTGATCGAGACGGAGGGGAGCGTCGGCGGCGACGACGGCGGCGGCGACTTCTCCTGTACCGGATGAGCGAGAGCGGCTCAGACGGTCCGCCCGACCGAATCGTCGCGGTCCCCTGCGAGGGCGACGACGCGCTCGCGCTGTTCGCGCTCGCCGACGGCGAGCCCCTCGGCGAGGTCCCGGTCGGCAGCCACCCGGTCCACGCGACGACCCGCGGGGGACGGACGTTCGTCGCGACGATGGGCGAGCGAGCGGTCACGGCGGTCGACGCGGACGGCGCCGTCTCGCGGGTCGAGACGGGCGTGCTCGGCCCCTCGCACTTCGCGACCGCGAACGGGGAGCTGTTCGTCTCCTGTACCGCCGGCGACGCGCTCGCCGTCGTCGACCCCGAGTCGCTGACCCTCGTCGCCCGGATCGGGGTCGGCGCCGAGCCCCACGAGGTCGCCGTCTCTCAGGACGGCGATCGGCTCTACGCCGGCAGCCGCCGGGAGGGCGTCGTCGACGTCGTCGACCCCGCGGCCCGCGAGCGACTCGGCGCCGTCGATGTCGGTCCCGACGCCCGAGTGCAGGGCGTCGCGGTCGGCCCCGAGGGCGACCGCGGCTACGCCGTGGATCAGGCGGGCGCCCGCGTCGTCGCGTTCGATCCGGAGGGAGTCGACGCGCCGGGAGGGGCCGACGCGCCGGGAAGGCCCGACGCGGCGGGAGGCGCCGACGAGCCGGGCGACGCCTCCGACGCTTCCGTCCTCGGCGAGGCCGCGGTCGGCGCCGACCCGTACGACCTCGTCGTCACCGCGGACCGGGTGTTCGTCCCCGGCCGCGGCGACGGCGTCGTCCACGAGTTCGACCGCGACCTCGGGCTCGCGGCGGTCCACGAGGGGTTCGACCGGCCCGTCGACCTGTTCAGGATCGGCGGCGAGCGGTGGGTGCTCGACGCGGCCGCCGACGGCCTCCGTTCGCTTTCGGGCGCGATCGTCGACACCCCGGCGCCGGGGCTCGCCGCGACCCGCGTCGGCGACCGGCTGGTCGTCTCGCACTACGACGACGACCGGGTCTCGCTCGTCGACGTCTCGCGGGGTCCGATATGGACGGCGGAGACGGGCGCGTACCCCTTCGGGTCCGTCGTGGTCTGAGCGCGGTCCGGCGGTCGGGGCCGCGAACCGTCGTCACAGACACCGGGGAACGCTGCCGATGCCCGCGGAGCAATCAGCGGACCGCTCGACCAAGCGGTATGAAGGTCGCTTACGTCTTCGCGACGGCCGGACAGACCATCGACTACGTGCTCGGGGACATGATCCTCCCGCAGCTGGAGGCCGACGCGCACGGCGCCGACGTGGTCGGGATGTTCTTCTTCCACGACAACACCTACGCGCTCCGCGAGGGCGACCCGCTGGGACAGCGGCTCGCCGACGTGGCGGCCGATCGGGACATCCTCCTCATGCTTTGCGATCAGTGCGCGACCCGCCGCGGGCTCGCCGAGTTCGACCGCACCGACGAGCACGGCCGGGACCGGTACGAGCCGACGAACACGGTCGAGGGCGCGACCGTCGGCTGCTTCCCCGACCTCTACGCGGCGCTCGGCGAGGTCGGCGTCGACCACGTGATCACGCTGTAGGCGAGGGACCGCAGGGCGAGAAGGCCGGGTCCGGAAAGACAGGGCGAGAAGGCCGGGCCCGGAAGGACGCGGGCCGAGAAGGTCCGCTAGATCTCGAAGTCGGGCGTGTCGAACGCTCCCTCGTCGGCCTCGACGTCGTAGCCCTCGATCGCGGTGAGCGCGACGTCGAGCGTCGTCTCCGGGTCCCACCGTCCCGTGTTGATCGCGAGGTCGTAGATGGAGCGGTCGGAGAGGTCGATCCCGTAGTACGACTTGTACCGCTTCTCCTCTATCACCTCGCGGACCTGCATCTCGGAGGTCATCTCCTCGCGGTCGAGCGTCCGGTCGGCGCGCACCTCGTCGGGCGCGTCGAGCCAGATCCGGACGTCGGCGCGGTTGCCGGCGATCCAGCCGGCGAGGCGCGACTCCAGGATGAACGCCTTGTTCGCGGCGCCCCACTTCTCGGCGATCCGGCGGAGCCGGCGGTCGAGCGCGCGGTCGATCTCCTCGGACTCGCCCGTCTTCGCGATGAGCTGCGAGAGGCTCATGTCGCGCTCGGCGGCGATCTCGCGGAACAGCTCCCCGCCGGAGACGTAGCCGCAGTCGAGCGCCTCCGCGAGCGCCTCGACCAGCGTCGTCGCCCCGCAGCCCGGCGGGCCGGAGACGGTGACGAACAGGTTGCGGTCGATCTCCCGCTCCGCCGTCGGCGAGGTTCCACTCATACGTGCGGCGCCACGGACGGATCGCGGATAAACGGGGCGGTTCGCGCACCGCTGCCGGGGGCGCGTCCCGCACGCCGCCGGAAGCGGTCGACCCCACCGACACAACGGCTCTGTTGAAATTGTCAGTGAGTGACACTCTCTGGCTGCTGTATATATAGAGAATGGATGCAGTAGACGGAAATTACGCTCACTAGGGGTGTGGCTATGCCGCTACCAACCGCAGATTGCAGAGACAAAAGACGATTAAAACATGCTATACGTTCTCCGTTCGATTTCAGATACACGAGAGGATGTCATAAGAAGGTAGGACTCTGGAAAAACGCTGTCGGCCTCCGCATCAGTGTTGTAGGCACCCTATTGCTTTTTTGCATACGACTGACCGGTATCGGCTATACGGGACCTCGGATCGATAGCGGTGGCGTATCTCGGCCTCATTCTCCTCGGGGTATCAGTCACCGAAGTCGCACTACTGGTGTAGACCAACCTGATTGACACGGATTTTACAGTATCAAGATGGCCGGTTCGATAATTGAGTGACCGACCTGCGCCGTGTGTTTTCCACGGGCAGCAAACTAACAGCTAAAAGAGGTTTTTGAGCATTCAAGCGTATTATACAAAACCGGGTGTACGACTCACTGTGAGCGCTGTTCCAGAACCACAGTCTATCACAGACTACGTCGCAGATGGTGCACGTATCGCGGCAATCCTCCTCATCTGGGGTGTGATCGCTGCGTTTTTCAGTTACGGTGTGACCGAGTTCACAAGTTCTTTCGAGCGAGTGTTCACGCAGCTTGGTGAACTGTTGATTGTAGTGGGCTTTCTTAATGCCCTCCTCTATATGCTCTACCGTACTGTCGATTACTGGCATGAAACAGCGTGACGACGCCACTTACGTATCGAACGATATACCGAAAATGGATTCTGTATGGAAAAACGCACACGAAACGAACCATTTCGTTCTGTTGTGAGCCCTCCCCTTTCGCGTCGACGGTTCCTTTCGGTCTATGCGACGGGCGGTTTCGTCTCTCTCACGGGGTGTTCGACCATCGACCGGTCGGACGAGTCTGTCGACGGAGTAGTCTGGCAAAAGAAAGTCCAGGTCGAACTCACCCAGACGGAGGGATCTGTTTTGACCGATATCCTTCGATTACAGTTTGACCGCGATCGAGACGAGGTCTTCGGGGTTTTCGATCCGGAGTACGTTGATGGAGCCATTAACGATGCATCGGTTGCCGTCTCATCGGAGTTGCACGATACCCTAACGACTGAGTTCGATCGAGTGAATTACAAAATCAAACTGGGACCGGTGAACGATGCGGGTGACCACGTCCATGCGCAGGCCCATCGTACTGCGTTCAACGAACTCCCCCTTGCTGGACACGCGTCTGTCGAGAAGTTCTGGGTAGAGGAGACTGACGATCTCCGCGTGGGGTACGTTCGCCCGAAAGAGACCGAACCCCCGAGTCAGCCACCATCCACTTGTGACATTAGTCGCTTCAACCTCGGTGCGAACTACGACAGGTACTGACCGGGTGGGCTAAACCAAGACCGCCCCAGAGACTGTATCGGTGAATCGCCACACCGACCTATTCGAGCCATTTCTTTCTGGTAAGGGCCCAGCGCGCGATACGCGCCCCGTAGTCAGCATAGCCTCTCCAAACGAGAAGCGACCGAAGAGTTCCACAGAACCGACACAACCGATATGCCTCCGCGCGCCCACGTACGTGACAGTGAGCGAACTCACGGAACGCGGCGCGGAACGCCCCTCGGCGCGGGCGCTCCTCTGCGAGACCCTCGCCGGTAACGACTCCCCCTCCGTCGAGTTCGACCCGGAGACGGTGCCGCTCCCGGACGGCGACGTGCTCGACCGGCTCTCGCCGCCGGTCCGCCGGTGGTGGGTCTCGGAGTTCGGCGCGTACGTCGGCGAGAACGGCGGCTTCTTCACCCCGCCGCAGCGCGAGGCGATCCCCCACGTCGACGAGGGGCGGAACTGCCTCGTCGCCGCGCCGACCGGCAGCGGCAAGACGCTCGCCTCCTTCACCGCCGTGCTCGACGACCTCTTCGCCCGGGAGCGAGCCGGAGAGCTGGAGAACTCGGTCTACTGCCTGTACGTCTCGCCGCTGAAGTCGCTCGCGAACGACATCAAGCGCAACCTGGAGGTCCCGATCGAGGGGATCGCGGCGGAGACGTGCTCCGGAGACTGGGACGGAGAGGGAGACGGGGACGGGGACGCACACGACCCCGGCGTCCGGCAGGCGATCCGCCACGGCGACACGAGCAAGGCCGACCGGCAGGCCATGCTGGCGGAGACGCCGCACGTGCTCAACACCACGCCGGAGACGCTGGCGATCCTGCTCAACTCCCCGAAGTTCAAGGAGAAGCTCCGGACCGTCGAGTACGTCATCGTCGACGAGATCCACTCGCTGGCGGCGAACAAGCGCGGCACCCACCTCTCCGTCTCGCTGGAGCGGCTGACGGAGCTGGCCGACGGGTCGCCGACCCGCATCGGCTGTTCCGCGACGGTCGAGCCGCTCGACGAGGTCGCCGAGTTCCTCGTCGGCCGCGAGCGCGTCGCCGGCGGGGTCGGCGACGAGTCCGGCCTCGAACCCCGACCGTACGAGCTGGTGGACGCGCGGTTCGTCCGGGAGTTCGACCTGGAGCTTCGCACCCCGGCGGCCGACCTGATACACACCCCCCGGTCGGCCGTCACCGACCGCTTCTACGACGCGCTCCACGAGCTTATCGCCGACCACGAGAACACGCTGGTGTTCACGAACTCCCGCTCCGGCGCGGAACGCACCCTGCAGGAGCTCCGCGAGCGGTACGGTTACGACGAGTCGGACTCGGGCTGTCACCACGGGAGCCTCGGCGAGGGGCAACGCACTCGGATCGAGGAGGGGCTGAAGGCGGGCGACCTGGACGTGGTCACCACGTCGACGAGCCTGGAGCTCGGGATCGACATGCCCCACCTCGACCTGGTCGTGCAGGTGGGCTCGCCGAAGTCGGTCGCGGCGCTGCTCCAGCGCGTCGGCCGCGCGGGCCACAGCCCCGGCGAGACGGTCGAGGGGCGGGTGTTCGCACTGGACCGCGACGAGCTGGTCGAGTGCGCGGCGATGCTCGCCCGCGCCGAGGACGGCTTCGTCGACCGCGTCTTCCTCCCCGAGGGCGCCTACGACGTGGCCGCCCAGCACGTGTACGGGATGGCGATAAACCGGATCCGTCCCGACCGCGAGGTCCGCGAGATCCTCCGGCGCGCCCACCCGTACCGCGACTTCGGCGAGGCCGACTACGAGCGGCTGATGCGGTACCTCACAGCGGACTACGAGGGGCTCGCGGACCGCAACGTCTACCCGAAGGTGTGGCGCGACGAGAACGACCCGCCGGGCGGGGAGCACCACCACGAAGAACATCCCGTAGGCGAACTCCTCGTGGGGAAGCGCGGCCGGCTGGCGCGGGTGATCTACATGACGAACGTGGGGACGATCCCGGACTCGTTCAGCTGTCAGGTGCTCACGCGCGACGGGGAGCCGGTCGGGACGCTCGACGAGAGCTACCTCGACACGCTCGATCCGGGCGACGTGTTCGCGCTGGGCGGCGAGCGGTTCGCCTTCCGGTACCGCCGCGGCTCGAAGGTGTACGTCGACCGGACGAGCGAGCGCCCGACCGTCCCCTCGTGGTACTCCGAGCGGCTCCCGCTCTCCTACGACCTCGCCCGCGAGGTGCTCGCGTTCCAAGGCGAGCTGCTCGACCGGCTCCGGGACGGGGGGCCGCCCGCGGTCCGCGCGTGGCTCCGGGAGTTCCCTCTCGACGGGAGCGCGGTCCGCGCGATCACCCGGATGTACGACGAACAGGTCGCGTACGCCGGCGCCGAGAGCGTGCCCACCCCCGGGCGGCTCGTCGTCGAGGAGGAGCTCGACCGCGCCGAGTACAAGCGCCGGTTCTACGTCCACTCGAACTACGGCCGGCGGTTCAACGACGGCCTCTCGCGGCTCGTCGGGGCCCGGGTCGCGAACCGCACGGACGCCAACGTCGCGGTCGCGGTCGCCGACCGCGGCTTCTCGCTCGCGCTCCCGCTGAACCGCAAGGTAGACGTCGCCGGGATCCTCCGGGAGCTGTCCCCCGACACCGTCCGCGAGGACCTCCGGGAGGCGGTGCAGGGGACCGACCTCCTCCAGCGCTACTTCCGCATCGACGCGGCCCGCTCGCTGCTCATCCTGAAGCGCTACAAGGGGTACGAGAAGACGGCGGCCGAACAGCAGGTGTCGGCGGAGATGCTGCTCTCGTTCGCGGAGGAGCTCGACGAGTTCGCCGTCACCGAGGAGACGTACCGGGAGCTGTTGGAGGACCGGCTCGACCTCGCCGGCATCCGCGAGGTGCTCGTCGGGGTCGCCGACGGCGACGTCGACGTCGTGCACCACACCGTCGACTCGCCGGCCCCGCTCTCGTTCGGGCTCGCGACGCTCGTCGACTCCGACACGGTGCTCGCCGACGACGAGTCGGCGGTCCTCCGGGAGTTCCACGCCCGCGTCACGGAGTCGATCGAGGACGGCGACGGCGAGTGAGCGTCGACGTCGGAGCGCGCCCGCTCACGGTCGCGGGGGCTCCGAGGGGATCACGTCCGGAAGCCCGTCGAGGATCAGCGTGGTGTAGTGGAGGAACACGGCGAGGGCGACCACCGAAAGAAGCAGGAGGAACAGCAGGATCAGTCGCTCGTCGCTCCGGACGACGGCGCGGGCGTCGCCGGCGATTTCCGAGAGAGATCCGCCGATCGGCATCGCCCGCTCGTACGCGCCCGGTACGGTAAAAGGGTCGCACGACGCGAGTCGGAACCGCGTTACACGGAGCGAGTCGGTCGGCGGTCGCCGCCGACTGCCGCCGGTCAGTCGCTCTCGACCGGCGGCGTCCCCGAGCGCGACAGCGGCTCGCCGTCGACCGGCTCGTCGGGGTTGGCGTCGATTGCCGCCTCGCTGAGCCCGAGCCGGGCGTCGACGTCGGCGTCCTCGCGCACGTGGACCGTGCCGCGGTGGATCGCGATCGCGTCGGCGAGGTGGAGCCGGACGGCGTCGAGTAGCACGTCGGCCTCGAGCGGTTGCCCGCGGCGCTTGATCTCGTCGACGCCCGCGCCCGCGGGGACATCGAAGGCGCGCTGGGAGATCACGGGCCCCTGATCGAGGTCCGTCGTCACGTAGTGGGCGGTGACGCCCGCGATGCGGACGCCGGCGTCGTTCGCCTGCCGGTACGCCTCGGCGCCGGGGAACGCCGGGAGCAGCGAGGGGTGGACGTTGATGATCCGCCCCTCGTAGCGGAAGACGACCTCGGGCGAGAGGATGCGCATGTAGCGGGCCAGCGCGATCAGGTCGACGTCATACTCGGCCAGCAGGTCGAGCAGCCGCCCCTCGTCGGTGTTGCCGTTGCCGTCGCCAACGTCGTAGAAGGGCTTGTCGTAGCGCTCCGCGAGCGAGCGGAGGTCTCCGCGGTTGCCGATGACGACCGGTATCTCGGCCTCCTCGCCGTCTTCGGCGATGTCGCCGTTGGCCTCCGCATCCAGCAGCGCCTCGGGCGCGTGCGTCTCCTTCGTGACGAGCAGCGCGATCCGGCGCGCGTCCCGGTCGCTCGGGAAGCGCACCTGGATGTCGACGCCGAGCTCGCGGCCGAGCTCCGCGAGGGCGCGGCGGAGCTCGCCGCGCGAGGTCTCCATCTCCGAGGCGTCCACGCGGGTCGTCATCCGGAAGACGCCCTCGCGGACCGCCTGGTCCAAGTCCTCGATGTTGACTCCCCGCTCGAACAGCAGGGAGGTGACCCGCGCGATGAGTCCGGTCTTGTCTCCTCCGACGACCGTGATCTCGGTCAGTTCGCGGGTCATGCGACGATCACCTCCGCGGGTTCGAGCGGCTGCATACACTCCGGCCAGAGCGCGGAGGGGTTTTTCCCTTTCGTTCCGCGCGGGGTCTGCCACCGGCATGATCGACCAATATATACCCACGAACATGGATATAAGAGGCGTTCCAAAACGGTTTTTACACACGACTTCGCAGTATCGGGCATGACGGCATACACCGCGACGGTGACGGTCCGGCTGAAGCGGGGCGTCCTCGACCCGGAGGCCGAGACCACCCAGCAGGCGTTGGAACGCCTCGGGTTCGAGCTGTCTGACCTCCGGTCGGCCGACCGCTTCGAGGTGGACCTGGATGCGGCCGACGCCGACGAGGCCGCCGACCGCGCCGATGAGATGGCAGAGCGGCTCCTCGCGAACCCGACCATCCACGACTACGACGTCGCGGTCGCGGAGCGATGACGGTCGTCGTCGTCGAGACGACGCCGCTCGTCACCGGCGCGGTCGTCGCGGCCGCCCACGCGGGGTGGTCGGCGTGACGGTCGCCGTCGTCCAGTTCGGCGGCTCCAACTGCGACCGCGACGCGGTCCGCGCGCTGGAGCACCTCGGAGTCGAGGCCGAGCGCGTCTGGCACGAGGACGGCCTCCCGGCCGACACCGAGGGCATCGTCCTCCCCGGCGGCTTCTCGTACGGCGACTACCTCCGCGCCGGCGCGATGGCCGCCCGCGCCCCGGTCATGACCGAGGTGCGGGAGGCCGCCGCCGACGGCGTCCCCGTGATCGGCGTCTGTAACGGCGCGCAGATCGGCGCGGAGTCCGGGCTCGTCCCCGGCGCGTTCACCACCAACGCCTCCGCGCGCTTCCAGTGCGAACCGGTCCATCTGCGCGTCGAGCGCGCGGACACGCCGTGGACCGCCGCCTACGACGAGGGCGACGTCATCGAGGTCCCCATCGCGCACGGCGAGGGGAGATTCGAGATCGGCGAGGACGCCCACGCCGACCTCGTCGCCGACGACCGCGTCCTCTTCCGCTACTGCGACGTCGACGGGAACGTCACCGACGCGGCCAACCCGAACGGCTCGACCGACAACGTCGCCGGCGTCATCGGCGAGCGGGAGACGGTCGCCGTCCTCATGCCGCATCCCGAGCGCGCCACGCTCCCGGACCTCGGCCGGAGCACGGACGGGGCGGGGATCCTGAAGGCGTTCGCCTGACGAGTCCCGTCGCCACCGCCGCACCTTTTGCGCCGCGCCGACAAATCTCCGGGTATGCAGGCACGTCACATCGACCACGTCAACGTCCGGATCCCCGAGGACGGCGTCGCCGACGCCCGGGAGTTCTACGGCGAGCGGCTCGGCTTCGGCATCGAGGACGCGCTGTACGCGGCCGACGAGAAGCCGTTCTTCGACGTGCGGCTGTCGGCGACGGCGGTCGTCCACCTCTGGCCGACCGACGAGTTCGAGCCGCCGACGGCGACGAACTACGACCACGTCGCCGTCGTCGTCGAGGAGTCGATCGACGAGATCGAGGCCGAACTGGACGCGGCCGGCGTCGAGATCGAGAAGACGCTCGACGAGCCGCTCGGCGCGACCGGGGAGGCGCCGGCGGTGTACGTCAGGGACCCGTTCGGCTACCGGGTCGAACTGAAGGCGCGGGTGTGAGTTCGCGGGCCGCTCAGGCGGTGTGGTCCGTGACGTCGACCTCCCCGGCCGCGACCTCGGCCGTCAGCATGGTCGCCGGGACGTCCTCGCCGCCGACGCCGGTCGCGGTCCCCGGGTTCAGGACGGTGACGTCGCCCCGCGTCTCGGTTACGACCTCGTGAGAGTGACCGGCGACGCCCACGAGGGTCTCGTCGCCGTCGGCACGCGCCCGAGCGACGTCGACGACCGCGTCGAACCAGTCGTCCTCGTCGAAGACGACGCCCTCCGTGCTCCCGATCGCGCGCTCGACGAAGTTGACCATCCCGTGTGAGGCGACGAACGAGACGCCCTCCACGGAGACGGAGGCGACGGGGGGCAGGTCGATCTCGGCCGGGTCCGCGTTCCCGTACACCGCGGTCAGTTCCGTCGCCGCCGACCGGACCGCCTCGAACGCCTCGACGGAGCCGAAGTCGCCGGTGTGAACGACGTGATCCGCCGTCGCGATCCGATCGCGGAACGGCTCCGGGAGGCCCTCCGCCTGTTCGGGGACGTGCGTGTCGCTGAGGATTGCGAGTTCCACGCTCGGTACAGCCGGCCCGTTGACGTAGTTCTTCGGTCGGTCGAGGGACCGATCGGACTGGGCCCGAACCGGTTCGTCTCCGCGAGCAACCCTCGCCCCCTTGCGGTCGTTTAAGACCCCCGAGCGACAGGGTGAGGTATGAGCGAACAGCAGCCACGATCCGACGAGGGAGAGGCCCCTCGGCGACGCGGAGGCGACGCGGACCGGTTCGCGGGGGAGAAGGACGAGGACCTGCGGAGCAGAGACGTGACGGAGGGCGCCGAGCGCGCCCCCCACCGCTCGATGTTCCGGGCGATGGGGTTCGACGACGAGGACCTCTCCTCGCCGCTCGTCGGCGTGCCGAACCCCGCCGCCGACATCACGCCGTGTAACGTCCACCTCGACGACGTCGCCGACGCGGCGATCGACGGGATCGACGCGGCGGGCGGGATGCCGATCGAGTTCGGAACGATCACCATCTCGGACGCCATCTCGATGGGGACGGAGGGGATGAAGGCGAGCCTGATCTCCCGCGAGGTCATCGCCGACTCGGTCGAGCTCGTCTCGTTCGGCGAGCGCGTGGACGCGCTGGTGACCGTCGCCGGCTGCGACAAGAACCTCCCCGGCATGCTGATGGCGTCGATCCGCACGGACCTCCCCTCCGTGTTCCTCTACGGCGGCTCGATCATGCCCGGCGAACACGAGGGGCGCGACGTCACCATCGTCCAGGTGTTCGAGGGCGTCGGCGCCTACGCCGAGGGCGACATGAGCGGCGAGGAGCTCGACGAGCTGGAGCGCCACGCCTGCCCCGGCGCGGGCTCGTGCGGCGGGATGTTCACCGCCAACACGATGGCCTCCATCTCCGAGGCGCTCGGGATGGCGCCGCTCGGCTCGGCCTCCGCGCCCGCCGAGGATAAAGAGCGCTACGAGGTCGCGGAGCGGGCCGGCGAGCTGGTCTTGGACTGCATCGAGAACGACCGCCGCCCCTCCGACGTCCTCTCGCGGGAGTCGTTCGAGAACGCGATCGCTCTCCAGACCGCCATCGGCGGTTCGACGAACGGCGTCCTCCACCTGCTCGCGCTGGCCGCCGAGGCCGACGTCGACCTCTCGATCGAGGACTTCGACGAGATCTCGCGGCGCACGCCGAAGATCGCCGACCTCCAGCCCGGCGGGAGCCGCGTGATGAACGACCTCCACGAGATCGGCGGCGTGCCGGTCGTGCTCCGCCGCCTCCTGGAGGCCGATCTGCTCCACGGCGACGCGATGACCGTCACCGGCCGCACCCTCGCCGAGGAGATCGCGGAACTAGAGGAGAGCGGCGCGCTCCCCGACGACTCGGAGATCGAGGCCGACTTCCTCTACACCGTGGACGAGCCGAAGGAGGAGGAGGGCGCGATCAAGATCCTCAAGGGGAACCTCGCGCCCGAGGGCTCCGTGCTGAAGGTGACCGGCGACGACGAGTTCTACCACGAGGGGCCCGCCCGCGTGTTCGAGCACGAGGAGGACGCGATGGAGTACGTCCAGTCGGGCGCGGTCGACTCCGGCGACGTGATCGTGATCCGCAACGAGGGGCCGACCGGCGGGCCGGGGATGCGCGAGATGCTCGGCGTCACCGCCGCCGTCGTCGGCGCGGGCCACGAGGACGACGTGGCGCTCCTCACCGACGGGCGCTTCTCCGGCGCGACGCGGGGCCCGATGATCGGCCACGTCGCCCCCGAGGCGGCCGACGGCGGCCCGATCGGCCTCATCGAGGACGGCGATCACGTCACCGTCGACATCCCCGAGCGCGACCTCAGCGTCGACCTCTCCGACGAGGAGTTCGAGGAGCGCCGCGAGGCGTGGGAGGCGCCCGCGCCGCAGTACGAGGGCGGTATCCTCGCGAAGTACGCTCGCGACTTCGCCTCGGCGGCCGACGGCGCGGTGACGAACCCGCGGCTGACGCGGGACCGTTAGGTAACCGGAGTTCGTTTGAAATAGAGGGCGAGGAAAGACCTGAGGCGCGCGGCCGTGAGAGCGGCGAGACCGGACGATTCGCCGCCGTCTACTCCCGTTTTCCCCCGTCAGTGTGCGCGGTCCGGACCGACTCGGCGCGCCAGACGTTGCTGCGGCGACCGGCGCGCGACAGCTCCATCTTGACGACCGAGCCGACCGGCAGGTCGGCCACCTCCTCGCGGGCGTCGTCGTCGGCGTAGTCGACGACGTGGTACGTCTCGTTGCGCGGATGTGCACGAACCGTGGTGCATTCGTGATCGTTCTGTTCGGAAATTACAGTGAAGGTGTCGTAGTTCGACATCTTAACCCGTTATTCTTGGACATACTACTTTAATTCTCCGTATATTCACTACGGTCGTCAATCAGGTGGTAAAACGGATATAAGGTGTATAACGCCGCTGGCGACGCGGGGAACGGAGCGGTCGGCGGTCGTCTCGGACCAGCACGCATATTTCCGCCCGCCGCCGACCCCGACACATGGAATCCAGTCGGGAGGACGAGGAGCCGGTCGGCGTGGCGCTGTTCGTCGACGGACCGAACGTGTTGCGCGAGGAGTTCGACGTCGACCTCGACGACGTCCGACGGGCGGCCGAGGCCGAGGGGCCGCTCGTGACGACGCGGCTCTACCTCGACGAGCACGCGACCCCGGGGCTGATACAGGCCGCGGAGGCGCGCGGGTTCGAGGTCGTGATCACGAGCGGCGACGTCGACGTGAAGCTCGCGGTCGACGCCGCCCAGTTCGCGGCCGAGAACCGGATGTCCGTCCTCGCGATCGCCTCCCGCGACACCGACTTCAAGCCCGTCGTCGAGACGGCGAACGGCTACGGGATCCGGACCCTCGCCATCGCGCCCGGCGAGTTCGGGCGGTCCGACGCCCTGCGGAACGCCGCGACCGGGTCCGTGACGCTCGACGAGGTCGGCGCGGACGACGGGGAGGCCGGCTCGGACGGCGGCGAGCCCGGCGAACCGAACGCGGTCGAGGGGGACGCGGCGATCGGGTCGGACGCGGCCGCGGACTCCCAACCCGAGTAACGTCCGGCACCGAGCTACCTCCGCCCGCCGCCGCGTCCGCGACCCGCCCACCCGATCAGCACCGCGCCGAAGCCGCCCGCGATCGCCGCGGCGCCGCCGATACCGACGGCGGTCGGGAGGAGCCCGAGGCGGGCGATCGCGGCGTCGACGCCGACCCGGAACCAGCCGAGGTTCGGGACCGACACCAGCGCCTTGGCGGAGATCCACTCCTCCCGGACGACCGGGGCGATCCCCGCGCTCTGGTCGTACTCGCCGTTCGCGTCGCCGAAGGTGATGTAGCCGTCGTAGGGCGCGGGACAGCTCGCCAGGTCTGCGCAGTCGCCGTCGAGCAGCGCGGGGTCAGCGCGGTCGGTCCAGTCCTCGCCCGCGCTGACCCGGAACGCGAGCCGGTGGAGGATCGGCCGCGTCTCCCCGTCCGGGGGGTCGAAGACCACTACGTCTCCCGCGCCCCCGAGCCGCGCGGGCGCGTCGGGCTCGGCGTGTCCGACCAGCCCGCGCCAGGGGAACCGCTCCGTCGCGGTGACGACCACGAGGTCGCCGCGTTCGACGGTCGGCTCCATGCTCCCGCTCTCGACGGCGACGAACGGGGGCCACACGCCCGCGGCCGCCGCGACGACGAGCGCCACGAGCAGGACCGCCGCGGCGGGCGCGAGGAGTTCGGAGACGTTCCGCTTCACGCGAGTCAGGGAGTGGGGAAGCGGCTTGAGCCTGTCGGCGCCCCCGCCCCTTCCGGCGGCGGTCGGGCGCCGAGACCCTGCGACTCCGGGCGCCGAGACCGCCCCGATGGCAAGACCTTAGGCGCGTCCCGGCGACCGTTCGGCCATGACCGATCGGCTTCCACCCCTCCACGAGACCCACGAGGCGCGCCGCGCGAAGTTCACCGACTTCGGCGGCTGGCAGATGCCGGTCGAGTTCGGGTCGATCCGCGAGGAGCACGCCGCGGTCCGAGAGTCCGTCGGCGTCTTCGACGTCTCGCACATGGGCGAGATCGAGGTGTCCGGCCCGGACGCGACGGCGCTGATGAACCGCCTGACGACCAACGACGCGGCGGCGCTCGACCCGGGCGACTCGCAGTACGCGGCGATCACGGACGACGAGGGAGTCATGCTCGACGACACCGTCGTCTACCGGCTCCCCGACGGGGTCGCGGCCGGGACGGGCGCCGACGCGCTCGCCGACATGGACCGCGACCTCGACGCCCCCGGCGGCGACCCCGCGTACCTCTTCGTCCCGAACGCGGGCCACGACGACCAGATGACCGACCGGTGGACGGAGTACCGCGACGAGGCGGGGCTCGACGCGACCGTCGCGAACGTCACCGACGACTGGGCGATGCTCGCGGTGCAGGGCCCGGACGCGGCCGACGCGGTCGACGACGCGACCCCCGCCGACCGCGTGGTCGGCCTCCCGAAGTTCGAGGCGACGGTCGCCGCGGTCGCGGGCGCCGACAGCTGGGTCGCCCGAACCGGATACACCGGGGAGGACGGGTTCGAAATACTGTGTCCGACCGACGCGGTCGAAGACGTCTGGTCGGCGTTCGCCGGCGAGGGCGGAGCCGAGCCGGCCGCACAGCCGTGCGGGCTCGGCGCGCGAGACACCCTCCGGACGGAGATGGGCTACCTCCTCTCCGGGCAGGACTTCGACCCCGACGACGAGCCCCGAACCCCCTACGAGGCGCGGATCGGGTTCGTCGTGAAGCTGGACACGGAGTTCGTCGGCCGCGACGCGCTCGAGCGACAGAAGGCGGAGGGGGTCGACGAGCGGTTCGTCGGCGTCCGCCTCCTGGAGCGCGGCGTTCCCCGCGGGGGCTACGCGGTGACCGACGGCGACCTCACTCGGATCGGACACCTCACCTCCGGGACCATGAGCCCGACGCTCGACGAGCCGATCGGCCTCGGCTACCTCCACGAGAGCTACGTCGAGCCGGGGGCCGAGGTGAGCGTCGTCGTGCGCGGCGACGAGAAGCGCGCCGAGATCGTGATCCCGCCGTTCCTCGACCGGTAGCCGTCCGGCTACTCGCGGTCACCCGTCGGCGTCGCCGCCCTCGCCGCCGAACTCCTCCGCGTACACCCGCTGTATCACCATGTAGAGTCGCCAGTGGTCGACGCCGAGCCGGTCCGCCAGCGTCCGGGCCGCGTCGAGGTAGCGGTCGTACGCCGCCGGCGTCATCGGGTCCGGATACACCGGGTCGAGGTCGGTGAGCGCCGCGACGACTCGCCACTCGCGGTCGCCGACGACGAGGAACCGGTCCGGGTCGAGGAACCAGAGCAGCGCGGAAGCGATCGCGACGTCGACGCCGGGCAGGTCCGCGAGCGCNNGCGCTCGCGGGTCGCCGTCGCCGCCCTCCTCGGGGGCCGCCTCGTCGAGCGCGTCGATCGCGTCCCACATCGCCCCGCGGAGCTCGCTCGGGTCCGCGTCCTCGACGGCCCCCTCGACCGCCCGACGCTCTTCCTGGTCGATCGCGTCGACGCGGCGCCGGAAGTACCAGCGGACGACCCACTCGACGTCCCGCCTGCCGTAGTCGCCGGCGCGGAACGCGTCCGGGAGCGTCTCGATCGACTCCGCCTCGACCGGGTGGAAGGGGGCGGTCTCGCGGTACGTCTCGACGTGCTCGTCCACGCGCGCCTCGACGTCGGCGAGTGTCGTGTCCATACCGGCCGAACGCCGGCCGTCGACAAAACGGTTCGGCGGGCGTTGGCGGCGAGCGTCCGGAGTGCGAGCGTGCAGCGAGGGGGCGTTGGGAGCGGGCGTCCGGAGTCCGAGTCGGCCTTCGCGGGCGCGCCGCGCCCGCTCACGACGCATCACACTGTTGAAACGACCGATACACTGATGCAGGAGGCATCACAAATCGTGATATATGACTGCACGTCAGGGTGAGTACCATGTCGACTGAGGGAGACGAGGCGGTGAAAACGATCTGCCCGTACTGCGGCGTCGGGTGCGGGATCAAGGTGAACCAGGGCGACGACCCCGGCGACGTAAACTTCATGCCGTGGGGCGAGGCCCCGGTCAACGAGGGGCGCGTCTGCATCAAGGGCGGCGCGGCGACGCAGGTCGTCGACCACGATGACCGTCTCACGGAGCCGCTCATAAAGGAGGACGGCGAGTTCCGCGAGGCGACGTGGGAGGAGGCGTACGACCGGATCGTCTCGGAGATGGAGCGTATCCGGGACGACTACGACCCCGACGCGATGGGCTTCTTCGGGTCCTCGAAGACGATGAACGAGGAGAACTACCTCCTCCAGAAGCTCGCGCGCCGGTACGGCACCAACAACGTCGACAACTGCACGCGGATGTGCCACGCCTCGACGGTGTGGGCGCTCCGGACCAGCCTCGGCGCGGGTGCGATGACGAACAGCATGGAGGACCTCGAGGAGGCGGCCGACGTGTTCTGGATCCAGGGGGCGAACCCGGGCGAGCAGCACCCGATCGCCAACAGCCAGTACTTCCGGCAGGCCGTCCTGGAGGGCGCGACCGTCATCCAGGTCGACCCCCACGCGAACAAGACGACCCGGTCGTTCGAGATCGACGAGACCGACCGGCACATGCACCTCCAGTTGAACCCGGGAGCCGACATTCCCCTGCTCAACGTCGTTCTGAAGACGATCCTCGAACGCCACGAGGAAGAGCCCGACGCGGGCTGGATCGACGAGGAGTTCATCGAGGAGCGCACCGAGGGGTTCGAGCACTTGAAAGAGACGCTCGCGGACTTCGACAAGGAGGCGGCCGCCGAGGAGGCGGGCGTCCCCCTCGAGGACATCGAGCTCGCCGCGGAGAAGTACGCGATGGCGAACAACGCCGCCATCTTCACCGGGATGGGGATGAGCCAGCACACCTGCGGCGTCGACAACGTGCAGAACGAGATCAACCTCGCGCTGATCACGGGGAACCTCGGCCGGCCCGGCACCGGCGTCAACCCGCTCCGCGGCCAGAACAACGTCCAGGGCACGTGTGACGTCGGTGCGATGCCGAACGTCCTACCGGGCTACCAGCTCGTCGACGACGACGAGGCCCGGAAGAGCGTCGAGGACGTTTGGGGCTTCGAGGTGCCCGACGAGCCCGGGCTCACGAACGTCGAGATCTCCCACGAGGCGGGCCACTCCGTCCACGGCCTGTACGTCATGGGCGAGAACCCCGTCATGAGCGAACCCGACGGCAACGAGGTCGAAGAGCGGCTGAAGTCGCTGGAGTTCATGGTGGCCCAGGACATCTTCATGACCGAGACCGCGAAGTTCGCCGACGTCGTCCTGCCGGCGACGACGTGGGCCGAGCGCGGCGGCACAGTCACCAACACCGACCGCCGCGTCCAACGGATGCGCGGCGTCGACACGGTCCACGAGAACACGAAGCACGACCTCGACATCCTGATGGAGGTCGGGAGCCGCCTCTTCAGCGAGGACGAGTTCCGCTTCGAGGACGCCGAGGCCGTCTTCGAGGAGCTCCGCCGGGTGTGTCCGAGCTACCACGGGATGACCTACGACGCGCTCGGCGAGGAAGGGATCCAGTGGCCCTGCTACGAGGAGGGCGACGAGGGCGATCAGTACCTCTACGAGGACTCCTTCGACACGGAGAACGGCCTCGGTCAGATCGAGGGCGTCCGCCACCAGCCGCCGGCCGAGGTGCCGGACGAGGAGTACCCGCTGATCCTCACCACCGCGCGACTCGAGGAACACTACAACACGGGGACGATGAGCCGGCGCTCGCCGACGCTGTCGCGTCAGCACCCGGAGAACTTCGTCGACGTCCACCCGAACGACGCCGCGGAGTACGGCATCGAGGACGGCGACGTGGTCACGCTCCGCTCCCGTCGCGGCGAGATCGAGGTGAAGGCGCAGGTGACCGAGGACATCAAGGAGGGCGTCGTCTGGACGACGCCGCACTTCGCCGCCGCCTCGGCGAACCGCCTCACGAACGACGTGCTGGACGACCGCGCGAAGATTCCGGAGTACAAGGCCGCGGCGGCGGACATCGCGGTTACCGTGACAGACGGCGGGGAGTCCGCGGACGACGCGGAGCCCGCGGACGACTGACGGGACGGACCGCTCCCGTCCGCACCGGGACCGTCGCTTCCGGCCCGCCGTCGCCTCGCCCGGAGCGGTTACCCGTCGATCGCCCGCTTCGTCTTCTCGACGACCTCGACGTCCGCGATCCGCGTGTCGGGGTAGCCGCCGTCCGCGTCCTTCTCGGCGGCCTTCACCATGTCCCAGACCGTGTTGAGCCCGGTGGTGACGCCCTCTAGCGCCTCCATCTCACAGCCGGTCTTGCCGGTCGTCTCCACCGCGACGGTCAGCTCGATCCGGTCGTCGCCGACCGCGAAGTCGGTGTCGACGTTCGTGATCGGGATCTGGTGACACATCGGGATCGTCTCCCACGTGTGTTTGACGGCCTGCACGGCGCCGATCCGAGCTGTCGCGAGCACGTCTCCCTTCCCGACCTCGTCGGCCTCGACGGCCGCGATCGTCGAGGGCGTCAGTCGGATCTCGCCGCGCGCGACCGCGAGGCGGCTCGTGTCCGGCTTCGCGCCGACGTCGACCATCCGGACCTCGCCGGAGTCGTCGGTGTGGGTCAGCTCGTCGGTGGCTCCGTCGGCGGGCTCGCGCTCGTCACTCATCACGCATCGCCTCGGGAAGCCGGTCGGGTAAGTCCGTCGCCACGAGGCCGTTCCCGCGGGCGGCGGCCGCGGCGTCGCCGGCCCGCCCGTTGACGTACGCCCCGATCGCGGCCGCCCGGAACGGGTCGGTGACGGCCGCCAGCGCGCCGACGGTCCCGGCGAGCACGTCGCCCGTTCCGCCGACCGTCATGCCCGGGTTCCCCGTCCGGTTCAGTCGCACGGCGTCGCCGTCGCCGTCGCTGATCACGTCGACCGCGCCCTTCACGAGCAAGGTGTGACCGAGGTCGGCGGCGAACGCCCGAACGAGCGCCGCGCGCTCGTCGGGGTCGGCCGCGGTCTCGCCGCCCATCCCGACGAGTTCGCCCTGATGGGGCGTACAGACCAGCGTCGCGTCGGTGTCGACCTCGGGGACCGCGCGGAGCGCGTCGGCGTCGACCACGGCCCGGCCGTCGTAGCCGGCGAGGAACTCGCGGACGAACTCCAGCGTGGCGTCGTCGTCGCCCAGTCCCGGCCCGAACACGACGACGTCGTTGTCGGCCGCCAACTCCGCGACGCGGTCGACGTGGGCCGGGGCGACCCGGCCGCCCGGGAGCCCGCGGACGATCAGGTCGGCCGAGTACCCCTGCACCTCGCGCGCGACGGTCTCCGGGCAGGCGACGCGCACGAGGTCGGCGCCGGCCCGGAGCGCGGCCCGCGCGGCCAGCGACGGCGCGCCGGTGTAGGGGCCGCCGCCGACGACGAGCACCTCGCCGTTCTCCCCTTTGTGCGAGTCCGGGTCGCGACCGAGCGCGAGCAGGTCGCCGGGCCCGGTGTACCGCTGCGCGGCCGCCGGGATCCCGATGTCCGCGACCGTCACCGCGGCGTCGAGCGCGCCGAGCCCCGGCTTCTCGTCGTGGAAGGTGACGACGCGGTCGGCCTCGACGCGACGGCCGGCGTCGGCCCGGCCGTCCGAACCGCCACCGGCTCCCGTCGGCTCGCCCGTGTCGGCGTCGATCCCGGAGGGGACGTCGACGGCGACGACCGTCGCGTCGCTCCCGTTCGCCAGCCGCGCCGCCGTCCGCTCGGGCTCCCGGAGCGCGCCCGTGACCCCCGTTCCGAGCATCGCGTCGACGACGACGTCGGGGTCGCCCAGCGACAGGTCCGCCGAGTCGGTGACGGTCTCGGTCGGGATCTCGGCCGCGTCGAGCGCCGCCCAGTTCTCCCGCGCGATGTCGCTGCGGATCGATTCCGGCCGGCCGAGCAGGTGCACCGTCGCGTCGTACGCGGAGAGGAACCGCGCGGCGACGAACGCGTCGCCCCCGTTGTTCCCGCGCCCGCACAGCAGCGCGACCTCGGCGCCCGAGTCGGCGACGGCCCGGACCTCGCGAGCGACCGCGTTGCCCGACGACTCCATCAGCTGCTTGCGCGGCACGCCGAGGGCGGCGGCGTTGGCGTCGACCGCGGCCATGCGTTCCGTCGATATCATGCCTCTGGATCCGCGCCCCGTCGGATTAAGCGTGGGGTCGCGGCGAGGTAGCGGCGAGCGGGCGGCGAGGGGGCGGCAAGGGACGGCCGCAGGCCGGCCCCGGCGACTCGGTCGCGCTCGGAATGAAAATGTTGAAGCTTTTCGGTGGGGAATCCGGGAGACAGAACCCGTGCGACCCGCTGCACATCCAGACGCGCCGACGCGGCCCGACCGGCTCCCGTCCGCCGCGGACGCGGCGGTCGGCGGATCGGCTCGTCAGAACGTCGTCCGCACCCCTCCGCAGAGCGGTCTCCGGCGGACGACACGCGAACGACGGACCCTCGTATGAACATCGGATTCTTCACAGACAGCTACTTTCCCGGCGTCGACGGCGTCACCTACACGATCCGCGCGTGGCGGGATCGCCTGGAGGACCGGGGCCACGACGTGTTCGTCGTCTACCCGGCGAGCAGCCACGAGCCGGACGAGCGGGAGATCCCCGTGCGGTCGCTGCCGAACCCCTTCTACCGCCAGTACCGGGTTCCCGTCTACCGCCGGCTCTCCACGCTTCCCGACCTCGACGTGGTCCACTGCCACGGTCCCGCGTCGACCGGACTGATGGGACGCCGGTACGCGAAGAAGCGCGGCGTGAAGTCGGTGTACACCCACCACACGCCGGTCGAGGACTACTTCGTTCAGGGGCTGAAGCTGGAGTCGCTCTCCGACGTCGCCGGGCGCCTGTACGTCGCCTACGAGAACCGGTTTCTCAGCTCGTTCGACTGCGTCACCGCGTCGACGTCGCGGATCCGGCGGGACGTGGCCCCGCGAAAGCTCCCCGTCGGTATCGAGATGGAGACGTTCCGCCCCGTCGAGGACTCGCGGTTCGAGCGCGACGGGCCGACCGTCGGCTACAGCGGCCGGATGACCCGCAACAAGAACGTCGACGAGATACTGCGGCTGGCCGAGCGGATGCCGGACGTGTCCTTCGAGCTCGTGGGGAAGGGCCCGGTCCGTGACGCCCTCGAACGCGACGCCCCGGACAACGCCCGGTTCCGCGACTTCCTCCCGCGCGAGGACCTGCCGGCGTTCTACTCCGCGCTCGACGTCTTCGCCACGGCCTCGACCTGCGACACCCTCGGCCTCTCGACGCTGGAGGCGAACGCCTGCGGGACGCCGGTCGCCGCGGCCGACGTCTCCCCGTTCGACGAGACCATCGGCGGGGCCAACGGCGCCCGCTTCGCGTACGGCGACCGCGACGACATGGAGCGCGCGGTCAGGGACTGTCTCAACGGCGATCGGCGGACTCGGGAGGCGGTCGAGGGGTTCTCCGTGACGCGCACGATAGACGAGCTCGAGTCCATCTACGGGGTGTCCTCGTAGATGGGGGCGGACAACGTCGACGTCTTCCAGCGCCTGGTGTTCAGCGTCCCGCCGCTGAAGGTGCAGATACCGGCGCTCGTCGGGCTCAGCGGCGTGTACAGCCTCCTCGCCTTCGTCGCGTTCTCGACGTTCACGCCGCTCTCCCCGGCGCCGTCCAGCGTCCTGCCGGTCGCGGTCCTCCTCTTCCTGCTCCCCTTCCTGTTCGCCGGGGAGCTGTTCCACCGGCTGCTGCCTAGCTACCCCCGGTCGTGGAGCTTCTTTCTCGCCGCCGTCAACCAGTTCGTCCTGTTCGTCTACTCGCTGGTGCTCTCCGGCGCCAACGACGTCGGGAACGTCTGGAGTATCGTCTGGCTCCTCTTCATCACGATCTACCTGATCAACATCCTCGCGCTCGTCGTCTCGACGGGGATCGACCGCTACAAGCGGATCCTCCTCGTGTCGCTCGCGGAGCCGGCGGCGCTGATCGCGGCCTTCTACGCGTTCGCGGGCGGCGACCTCGGGTTCTCGACGTACCGTCACGTGTTCGCGTTCGCGTCGCTTTTGATCGCGGCCGCGTTCCTCGTGTCGGTGCTCGCCCTCGTCGACTACCTCATCCGGAGCAACACGGACGTCTCCGCGTTCGCGCTCACGTCCGGGATCCTCCGCAACGACCGGGAGTCGTTGGACCTCGGCGTCGAGGCCGAGCCCGTCGTGGAGACCCTCGCGATCGACAACGGGCGACGGCTGACGCTCGCCGCCCCGTGGGTCCACCCCGGGCCGCTGGGCGGGTTCGGGGGCGGTCAGCTCAGCGGGAACGTCATCGAGGCGCTGAACGAGGGCGAGAGCCACGGCTTCTTCCTCCACGTCCCGTGCACGCACAAGGAGGACCTCTCGAACCCGACCGACGCCCGGAAGATCCTCGACGCCGTCGCCGATCCCGACGGCGTCGGTCGCGCCTCCAGGCTCGTCCACGAGGACTACGGCGAGATCGAGTTCTACGGGCGACGGATCGGCGACAAGCAGGTCGTCTACCTCCACAGCGAGGGGATCGACGACTACGACACCGGGGTGTTCATGCGGGACGTCGACGAGTCCGAGGTGCTCTTGGTCGACCTCCACAAGCACGACATCCAGGACGGACCGACGAAGGAGGTGCAGTACGGCTCCAGCGAGGCCGACCGACTGAAAGACCGCTTCGACGACTTCCGCGAACGGCTCGCCGAGGAGTCGCTCCACGGCTACGCCGCCGGGTTCGCGGTCGAGCGCACCGATCAGGACATGATCGCGGTGGTCGAGACCGTCGACGGCCAGGACGTGCTGACGATCGGGATCGACACGAACGGCGTCACGCCGGACATCCGCGAGATGGAGGACCGCTGCGGGGAGGCGTTCGACGAGGTCCTCGTGTTCTCGACGGACACCCACGCCTCGATCTACGAGCTCGCGAACATGAAACAGTCCAACGTCGACGCCCTCGAAGCGGCGATCGAGCGCGCACTCGACGACGTCTCGCCGGCGACGGTCGGGCTGGAAAGCCGGAAGACGGACCCCCTCAAGCTCCTCAAGAACGACTACAACGGGCTCGTGTTCAGCGTCAACATCCTCATCCGGCTGACGGTGATCGCGCTGCTGGCGCTGTACGCGCTGCTCGTGCTGTGGCTGTTCTTCTGAACGAGCTAGACCGCGGGCGATCGTTCGGAATACGGTACGCGTCGCCGCCGTGGACGGAACCGAGGCCACAGGTCCGGAGAGACCCGACGACGGCCGCGATGGATTTAGGTTGTCTCTGACACATGTGCGCGCATGACACGACTGACGGGCGAGGCGCTCGACGACGCGGCGATCGAGTCGTTTCTCGAAACGCAATCGGTGGGGACCCTCTCGTTGGCGAAGGGGAACGAGTCCTACGCTATCCCGGTGTCGTTCACCTTCGACCCGGACGACCGAGACGTCTACTTCAGGCTCGGATACGCCCCGGGAAGCCGCAAGCGGGAGTTCATCGACGCGACGGAGCGCGCGACGTTCGTCGTCGCCGCCGAGACCGAGGCGGGCTGGAAAAGCGTCCTCGCGCGCGGCGAGCCGGAACACCGCAGCACCGTCGACGACTTAGACACTCACCGCCCGAGCGACCGCTCGGTCAGTCAGGCCGAGCGCGAGATGGAGATCCCGTTTTATCACGTGTTCGACGCGCCGGCGGACGCGGTGTTCGCGCTCGTGCGGCTCCAAGCCGACGAGCTGACCGGCGTCGTGGAGGCCGACGGTCGCTGAGGGCGAGCGCAGGGACCCCCTCTCCTCTCCCACCGACGGGACGCTGGTCCGGGTCGTCGCGCGCCTCGCTCACCGCATCGCGTCGATCCCGAGCGCCGAGACGGAGATCCCGCCGATCAGCGTCGGGAGCCAGTAGACGGCGCCGCGGAACACGAGCACGGCGGCGGTGACGGTCGCCGCGGCGACGCCCGTGGTCGGGACGAGCAGCGCGACGAACGCCGCCTCGATCCCGCCCAGTCCGCCGGGCAGCGGCGTGGCGCCCGCGACGTACGCCAGCGGGACCGCGAACAGGGCGACCTCCGGTGCGATGGGACTGCCGACGGCGGCGAACGCGACCGCGAGCGCGGTCGCCTGGAGCGTCCACCCCGCGAGGGAGAGCCCGACCGCGGCCGCGAGGCGCCGGGGTCTCGTGCCGACGCGCTCGATGTCCTCGAAGAAGTTGCGCAGGCGCGTCGCGAGCGCCGTCTCGACCGCGGCGGCGTCGAACCGCCGCAGCCGACCGAGGAGTCCGCCGACGGCGGCCGGGAGGCGGTCGACGAGCTCCCGACGGTAGCGCCAGCCGAGCGCGATCGCGGTCGCGATCGACGCGATCAGCGCGACGGCGACGGCGACGGCGACCTCCAGGCGCTCGCCGATGGCGGCGGTGGCGGCGTAGGCGCCGACCCCGAGGAAGACTAAGGAGATCGAGGGAACGACGTTGAGCACGTCGACGCTCGCGATGCCGACGAGCCCCGTCTCGTATCGCGAGCCGGACACCTTCGCGATGAGCGCCGCGGTGACCGGCTCGCCGCCCGCCTGTCCGAAGGGCGTGACGTTGTTCGCGAAGACGGCCCCCGCGTACACGAGGAACGACGTCGCGACCGGGAGGTCGACGTCGAGCGAGCCGAGCACCGTCCTGAGCATGAGGCTCCACGCGATCAGCCAGCAGAGCGCGAGCCCGAACGTCGCCGCGACCAGCCAGGGGTCGGACGCCAGCAGCGCGTCGACCACGCGGCCGGCGCCGACGACCGCGAACAGCACCGCGAGAATCGCGACCGCCGCGGTCCCGCCGATGACCAGTCCGCGCCGGCGGTTTCCGTCCATACGGTGCGGTGCGTCGGTGGCGAACTTGAAACGTCTGATCGCGACCGTCCGGCGATTCCGGGACGGCGGCCGACCGAGCACCAACAAGAATACAACCGTCGGTGGAGAAGCGTCGCGCAACCTATGGAAGACCAGCGGTTCCTCGAGTCAGAGTGGGACTACTGTCTGGTCCTCGACGCGTGCCGCTACGACGTGTTCGAGGACGTGTACGACGAGTACCTCGACGGCGACCTCGAGAAGCGCTGGAGCGTCGGCTCGTCGACGCCGGAGTGGGCTTACCGGACGTTCACCGGCGACCACGACATCGCCTACTTCTCCGGCAATCCCTTCATCAACGACCTGGGAATCCCGCTGAACGAGCTGAAGTGGGGCGCGAGCTGCGACTACGAGTGGACCGCCTCCGAGCACATCAGCGACATCCACGACGTCTGGAAGACCGGGTGGGACGACGACCTCGGCACGGTCCCCCCTGAGGGGATCGCGGAGGCGTTCCGGAACAACGCCGAGGCGGTCGAGCGGGCCGACCGCACGGTGCTCCACTACATGCAGCCGCACGCCCCCTACCTTTCCCGCGGGAAGGGCCAGAAGCTCAAGCAGATACAAAAGGGTATCAGAGAGCAGGAAGCGGAGGAGGCGGCCGGCGACGACGACGACGGCGGCGGACTCCTCTCCTCGCTCAGCGACACGGTCCGGCCCAAGATCGAGAGCCGGCTCGACGACAGCGAGTTCGCGCAGAAGGCGGGGCTGTGGCTGGAGCTCGACCCGGCCGACCTCGTCACGGACGGCACGCGCGTCACCGCGCTCCGCCTCTACGAGGAGAACCTCCGGATCGCCCTCGAATCCGTCGCGGAGCTGGTCGAGGAGCTCGACGGGACCGTCGTCGTCACCGCCGACCACGGCGAGGCCTTCGGCGAGGAGGGCGTCTGGGAACACCACATCGAGACGCACATCCCGCCGCTGATGGAGGTCCCGTGGCTGGAAGTGAACTGAACGCTACGGAGCCGACGCCGGCGTCGCCCATCGCGGTCGCGTCCGCGACCGTCGCCGACTCGACCGCCGCGGACTCGACCCCCGTCCCGTCCTCGATTCCCCGATGAAGGTCAGCCACTACTTCGAGTTCGAAGACCACGTCACGGGCGGGATCCGCGAGTCGGTCGTCCACCAGCGGAAGATGCTCGACCGGGTCGGCATCGAGTACACCACGGCCCCGACCCTCGACGCCGACGTGCTCCACTGCAACCTGATGGGACCGCGCTCGGCGTGGTACGCGAAGCGCGCGAGCGACCGCGGCGTTCCGGTCGTGGCGCACACTCACGTCACCGCGGAGGACTTCGGCGACAGCTTCCGGTTCACGAACGCGCTCGCGAAGCCGCTCCGGCCCTACCTGCGCCGGGCGTACGGGCTCGCCGACGCGCTCGTCTGCCCCTCGGAGTACAACCGCGGCGTGATCGAGGGGTACGCGGACGCCTCGACGACCGTTATCTCGAACGGCGTCGACCGCGAGAAGCTGGCGGGCTTCGAGTCGCTCGAAGCGGAGTACCGCGAGCGGTACGACCTAGAGCCGCCGACCGTCTTCCTCGTCGGCCACGTGATCAAGCGGAAGGGGTTAGAGACGTTCGTCGATGTCGCCCGCGCGCTCCCCGACGTCGACTTCGCGTGGTTCGGGCCGCTCGACCTGTCGCTGAAGGGCCGCGAGACGACCCGGCTCATCGAGGAGTCGCCCGACAACTGCAGGTTCACGGGGTTCGTCGACGACGTCCGGGGCGCGTTCGCCGCGGGCGACGTGTTCCTGTTCCCGACCCACGAGGAGAACGAGGGGATCGCGCTGCTGGAGGCGATGACCGCCGGCAAGGCCGTCGTCGTCCGTGACATCGAGACGTTCTCGTGGCTCGACGACGGCGAGGACTGCCTCAAGGTGGACCCCGTCGACGCCGACTCCGAGACCGAGGCGTTCGCGGACGCGATACGTCGGCTTTCGGACCCCGCGCTCCGCGAGCGACTCGGGGCGAGCGCGGCCGCCCGCAGCGAGGCGTTCTCGCTCGACGCCATCGCGGAGCGGTACCGGTCGCTCTACGACGGGCTGATCTGAGGGCCGATCGCCCGCCCTCGGGGGTTTCGGTCACTCGCCGGCAGTGTTGTCCAAACCGCAGTTGGTTTGACCCTGAGCGTTCTCCGTGCAGGTAACATGACACGCGTGAGCGTCATCGGCTGCGGGAACATGGGGGGTGCCCTGTTGCGCGGCCTCGCGAGAACCGACTCGTATCACCTGACGGCGATCGACCTCGACCCGGACGCGCTCGCGGCCGTCGAGGACGCCGCGGACGAGACGACCGACGACGTGGCGGCGGCGAAAGAGGCCGACGTCGTGGTCCTCGCCGTGAAACCGGACGTCGCCGAGCACGTCCTCGCGGACCTCGACTTGGGCGCCGACCAGCAGCTCGTGACGCTGGCCGCGGGGCTCCCCCGCGAGTTCGTCGCGGAGCGGACCGCGGCGAGCGTGGTCCGGATCATGCCCAACCTCGCGGCGGAGACCGGCGACATGGCCGCGGCGGCGACGAACGAGGGCCTCACCGACGAGGTCCGCGCGATGCTCGACGACGCCGGGGAGTTCGTCGAGGTCGACGAGTCGCTGATGGACGTCTCGACCGCGGTCAACGGGAGCGGTCCCGCCTTCGCTTTCTACCTCATCGACGCGGTGAAGCGGGCCGGGATCGACGGCGGCCTCGAGCCCGAGCAGGCGGAGACGCTCGCCGCGCAGACGTTCAAGGGCGCCGCCGAGACCGTCCTCCGGGACGACCGGAGCGTCGACGAGCTGATCGACGCCGTCTGCTCGCCGAACGGGACGACGATCGAGGGGATGGAGGTCCTCTGGGACAGCGACGCCGACGAGGCGGTGGTCGACGCCGTCGCGGCGGCCGAGGAGCGCTCGCGGGAACTGGCCGAGGCGTTCGATGACGAGTGACGGCGTCGCGGTCGGGGCGGTGGACCCGGACGCCGTCGACCGCGCGCGGACCGCGGCCGCCGAGGCCGACCGCGTGGTCGTGAAGGCGGGGACCAACTCCCTCACCGACGATGACTCGCGGCTCGACCGCGTGAAGCTCGACAAGCTCGTCGCCGACGTGATGGATCTCCGCCGGCGCGGAAAGGAGGTCGTCCTCGTCTCCTCGGGCGCCGTCGGCGCCGGCATCGGTCGGCTCGGTAACGGCGGCGGGACCGCCGCGGTCGACGTCGACATCGACCGGGGAAGCGACGTGATCGACGAGCGCCAGGCGCTGTCGACGGTCGGTCAGAGCCTCCTGATGCGCCACTACACGCAGAGCTTCGACCGCTACGACCAGCCGGTCGCGCAGATCCTCGTGACCGGGGCCGACCTCGACGCGCCCGAGCGGTTCGACAACTTCACCAACACCGTCGAGACCCTGCTCGAGTGGGGCGTCGTCCCCGTCATCAACGAGAACGACGCGGTCGCGACCGACGAGCTGCGGATCGGTGACAACGACATGCTGTCGGCGTCGGCCGCGATCGCGCTCGACGTCGACCTGCTGGTCACGCTCACCGACGTCGAGGGGGTGTACACCGGGAACCCGAAGCGCGATCCGGACGCGACCGTCATCGAGGCGGTCGGAGCGAACTACGACGCGGTCCGGGAGCTGGTCGGCGACAGCACGGCCACCGACTTCGGCGGGATACAGACGAAGGTCGAGGGCGCCCGCGACGTGGCGGAGAGCGGCACCCCCGGAGTGATCGCCGGCTCGGCGACCCGGGACGTCTTAGAGCGGATCGCAGCCGGTAAACCGACGGGCACGCTATTCGTCCCGACAGCGGGTGAGACGAATGAGTGAGACAACGGAAATCGAGCGCGACACGGACGAGTTGGTCGAGCGGAGCCAGCGGGCCGCCCTGCGGCTCGCCAACGCCGACGAGGCGACCCGGGACGACGCGCTCCGGGCGATCGCCGACGCGCTCCGCGCGAACGAGGCCGAGATCCTCGACGCGAACGCGCGGGACGTCGAGGCGGCCGCGGCGATGTTGGAGCGCGGCGAGTACACGCAGGCGCTCGTCGACCGCCTGAAGCTCGACGCCGCGAAGCTCGACGACATCGCCGGGATGGTCGAGTCCGTCGCCGAGCAGACCGACCCCCTCGGTCGGACGCTCGCGGCCCGCGAGCTCGACGAGGGGCTGGAGCTGTACAGGGTGTCCGTGCCGATCGGCGTGGTCGCGACCGTCTTCGAGTCGCGGCCGGACGCGCTCGTCCAGATCGCGGCCCTCGCGCTGAAGTCCGGCAACGCCGTCATCCTCAAGGGCGGCAGCGAGGCGAGCGAGTCGAACCGCGTCCTCCACCGGGTGATCCGCGAGGCGACCGCCGACCTCCCCGACGGGTGGGCGGGGCTCGTCGAGGCCCACGAGGAGGTCGACCGCCTCCTCGAACGCGACGACGCGGTCGACTTGGTGATGCCGCGGGGGTCCTCGGAGTTCGTCTCGTACATCCAAGACAACACCCAGATCCCCGTGCTCGGCCACACGGAGGGCGTCTGTCACGTCTACGTCGACGACGACGCCGACCTGGAGATGGCCGCCGACGTCGCGTTCGACGCGAAGGTCCAGTACCCGGCGGTGTGTAACGCGGTCGAGACGCTGCTCGTGAACGAGGCGGTCGCGCCCGACCTACTCCCGGAACTGGTCGACCGCTACGAGGCCGCGAACGTCGAGCTCCGCGGTGACGCCGCCACCCGCGAGATCGTCGACGTCGGCGCGGCGACCGACGACGACTGGGACGCGGAGTACGGCGACCTCGAACTCTCGATCAAGCTCGTCGGCGACGTGTTCGAGGCGGTCGACCACGTCAACGCGCACGGCTCGAAACACACGGAGTCCATCGTCACCGAGGACCGGTCGGCAGCCGACGCGTTCATGACCGGCATCGACGCCGCGAGCGTCTTCCACAACGCCTCGACGCGCTTCGCCGACGGCTACCGCTACGGGCTCGGCGCCGAGGTCGGCATCTCGACCGGCAAGGTCCACGCGCGCGGCCCGGTCGGGCTGGAGGGGCTCACCACGTACAAGTACTACCTGGAGGGCGACGGGCACCTCGTCGCGAGCTACAGCGGCGAAGACGCGCTCCCGTTCTCGCACCGCGAGCTCGACGCCGAGTGGGAGTTCGGCGGCTGAGAGACGCGCTCACACCACCGTTTTTCGTCGATTCTCGTTCCGTGCGTTCGCGTCCCAGTCCGCTTCGGATTCGGGCACTATTTTATATAGCGATATGCGGTTTATGGGACTGGTCTCGGACACGTTTCTGACCCCGTGTGCGAGTCGGAATTTTGGCGCACTCCGGAATCATTACCCCGCGCGCCCGCACAGCGTGGGACATGGCCGACTCCGACTGGGGCGACTGGCTGCCGCGCGCGGTCGCGGACGCCGACCCCGACACGGTTGCGCTGTGGTACTTGGGCTGTAACGGCTTCGCGATCAAGGGCAGCGAGGGCACCGTCCTCTGGATCGACCCCTACGTCGGGACGGGCGACCCGCCGCGCACGGTCCGGATGATCCCGGTGCCCTTCGACCCCGCCGACGTCGACGTGGCGGACGCGGTGCTCGCGACCCACGAACACACCGACCACGTCCACGGCCCCTCGCAGGCGCCGATCCTCGCGAACACGGACGCGGACTTCGTCGCCCCCGACGACTCGCTCGCGGTCGCGCGAGAGGACGAAGAGTGGACCGCACACTGGGACGTCGACGGGGAGGCGTTCCTGGAAGTGACCGAGGGCGACGAACTGCGGATCGGCGAGTTCACGGTCCACGTCGTGGCAACGCACGACTCGGACGCCACGCACCCCGTCGGCTACGTGATCGAGCACGACGCCGGCACCGTCTTCCACGCCGGGGACAGCAAGCCCTCGGCGTCGTTTCCTGCCCTCGCCGACGAGTTCGACATTGACCTCGGGATCCTCGCGTTCGGTTCCGTCGGTAACATCGCCGACAAGGAGACCGGCGAGCCCGTCCGTACGAAGTGGTACAGCGACGAGAACGAGATCGCGAAGGCAGCGAGCGACCTCGAACTGGACCGGCTCGTCCCGACGCACTGGGACATGTGGAAGGGGCTGACCGCGGACCCGACCGCGCTCCACGACCACGTGCGGAGCTTCGAACACCCGAACCGGCTGGAGATAGTCGAGATCGGCGACCGGATCGACCTGTAGGCGGACCGGCCGAGACGGGCGAAACGACTCCCCCACCCGGGGTTATCAACCCCGAAACCCGGCCCGTGGAATTTAAGCCCCTGCTCCGGGAGGGACTGATTATGAGCGAACGGACGGCAGAAGCGACGACGACCGTCGGCGAGGACGGTATTCGCGTCGAGAAATCCTTCACCGACGACGCGTTCCCCGTACCCGCGGTGATGTACGAGCTCTCTTCGACCCGCGAAGAGCCCGTGCGCGTGCGCATCGTCGACCGGATCCCGGAGTCGTTCCCGATGGACCGCATCGGGTTTCACCCGGAGTACGAAAGCGAGAACTGGACGGCGTACAAGGACCACCGCGTCGAGTTCGAGCGCGTGCTCGACCCGGGAGACGAGATCGAGACCGTGTTCGGCATCCGCGACGACGATCCGGACCTCGACGGCTTCCTCGGCACGCCGGTGATCGAACACGTCCCGGTCGGCGAGGAGATCGAGGACGTCCTCGGCACCGGCGACACCGACGCCGTCAGGGAAGTCCTCTCGGGCGACCGCGCGACCCTGCCCGGCATGGAGGGGTCGGTCGCGGAGGGGGAGGGCGCGGGAGCGGCCGATTCCGACGCGGAGGCGGACGCGGAAGCGGAGACCGTCACCGAGGCGGATCCGGAAGCGGAGACCGCCGCCGAGGCGGACGCCCCGGAACCCCGGACCGTCACCGCGGGCGGCAGCGCGGCGGTGACGATGCACGACGAGACGGGCGACGACGGAGTCGACGACACGGAGCAGGCGGCGGAGTCGAGAGCGGATGACACGACCGAGGCGAGCGACGCTGACGAGGCGGCCGAAGCGGCCGCAGCGACAGACTCGACAGACGCCGACGACGCGACCGACGCCGACAAAGCGACCGAAGAGTCTCCGGAATCGGACGAGTCCGCCTCCGACTCCGCCCCCGATCCGTCGCCCGAGAGCGGTCTCGCGGCCGCGCTGGCGGCCGAGATCCGCGCCGGCGACGTCGCTGACGAGGACCTCGAGACCATCGGCGAGGAGCTCGACGTCGGCGTCCCGCGGAGCGTCGACGTCCGCATCTCGCGGCTCCAGTCGAGCGTCGCCGACATCGAGGCGTACGCGGACGCGCTCGCGGAGTTCATCGACGGCGAGGGGACGGCCCGTGAGATCCTCGACGAGCTCGACCGAAAGGTGGAGACCGTCGAGTCGGAGATGGCGGCGCTCGACGACAGGGTCGACGCGGCCGACGCGGACCGCGATGACCTGCGCGAGACGGTCGGTCGGGTGGACGACTCCGTCGAGACCGTCTCGACGGAGGTCGACGGCGTGACCGAGCGCGTGGACGGCGTTTCCGAACGCGTCGACGGCGTGACCGAACGCGTCGACGGGGTCGAATCGACCGTCGAGGACGTCGAAGCCAGCGTCGGCGACGTGGAGGCGACGGTCGAGGAGGTCACCGACGACGTCTCGCGGATCGACGCGGAGACGGACGCGCTCGACGAGGCGCTCGACGACGTCGGCGACGACGTGGAGACGCTGTACGAAGAGGTCGACGACGCCGCCGCCGCGGCAGAGGCGACGGCGGACCGCGTCGAAGACGTGGAGTCCCGGCTGGGCCGCTTCGACGAGGAGTTCGACGACCTGTGGGACGACCTCGCGGAGGTCGACACCCGGCTGACGGAGATCGAAGACCGGCTCGGCGAGGACATCGACGACGTCGAGACGGAGCTCGAATCCATCAACGACCACCTGGAGGAGCTCGAGGCGTTCCGCAAGCGGCTCAACGAGGCGTTCGGACCGTAACGGCGCCCTCTCGACCGAATTCGCTCTGTTCGTTCGTTCCGATCCCGACCGCTGTTCCCGTCGGATCGCCGTTCTCCCCCGACCGAAAGCGCAACCCGTTTTAGCCGCGGTGACGCAACTCGGGTAATGAGCGAACCGGTACCGGTCGCCGTCCCGCGGAAGGGCCGGCCCCTCGAAGCGGTCCTCGAACGGATCGCGGCCGTCGGCCGCGAGGACCGGCTGGAAGGGCTCGCGGACGGCGTGAGCAACACGCTCCGCTACGAGAAGGCGATCACGAAAGGCCGCGTCGAGGCGGACGACGGCCCCTACGAGCGGCTGGCCGAGTACTCGGACCCGCACGCCGCGTCCGAGCCGGAGTTCACGCTGCTCCGCGACGACCGGGACGGGAAGCCCCGCCGCATCGTCTTCGACGCGGCGACCGTCGACCTCGGCGATGTCAGGCTGAAGCTCGTCGGCCGCGAGGAGCCGTTCCGCGCCCTCCGGACCCATGAGTTCGCGCTCGGATTCGATTCGGCGGACCTCGTGCTGGAGGAGGTCGTCGGGATCCGCCCGGAGGGGCTCGGCGAGATCGCCGACATCAACGAGCGGATCGACCCGGTCGACACCGACGTCCGCGTCGTCAACGGGCTCGGTGACACCGTGTACCACACCCTGATGGCCCGACCGGAGCGGATCCAGCCGGGGACCGACCTCGACCGCGCGTTCCTCGCCGGCTACGAGGGGCCGCTCTGTATCTCGCCTCGGTACGAGCGGCTCGTTACCGCTGTGTTGGGGACGGACGCGCTCGACGGCGTCGAGTTCGTCTACCCGGACCCCGACGAGGAGGAAGAGGCGGGCATCGCCCGGGCTGGCGTCGGCGTCTATCTCACCGTCACCGGGTCGACCGCCCGCGATCACGGCCTCGTCGTCGGGGAACACCTCTTCCCGAGCGAGACCGTCCTGATGCGGAACGCGGTCGAAAGCGACCCGCGGGTCGAGCGCGCGATAGCTGCCCTCGACGTCGAGGACGCCGCCTCCGAGATCCGAATCTGATCCCCACTGTTTCTATAGCGACATACGATACATCTGTTGCGGACGACCCGTGAGACGGGGCCCTCTGCTTCTTCAGTGAGGAGGCGCCAACTCTCATGCCGGGTGAGACGACGAGAGGACCCCTCAGTGTGAGGGACGGGCACTCGCTCCGGGAGCCGACCAGGGCCGGTCGACGCGGCGCTGTGCGCTTCTCAGCGGCGCGGTGGTCGCAGTGGGAATGAAAACTCGAAGGGGCGCGTCTCGACGCGTAGGCCAAACCGAAAAGCGAGAGCGCGGCCTCCTGAGCGAGAGGTTCTACTCGAATTATGTTCCGCAGTATCCGGCGGTTTTGAGAACGGCCCCTATAATATATCCCATATTCTAGGACTAATAGACGATCAGTAAGTCCTAGAAACCAAGATACACACATCTTGGCGCCGCATCGAGAGACCTATAACTCAGTATAAGTGACCTTATCCGGAATTGTGGGATAGATTGAAGTCGGCGGCCGGAGAAGCCGAATCCGAACGATGAGCGACGATCGCCGCTCGGTGAAGACGTACGTTCCCGCCGAGCAAAAGGATCGGTGGCGAGACCACGCGGACGAGCTCGGGATGTCACAGAGCGAGTTCGTCAGGACGATGGTACAGGCCGGACGCCGCGGGTTCTCGACGGACGATTCCGGGAAGCCGGCCGAACCCGATCCGTCCGGGTCTGACCCCGGGGGTGACGGCCTCGAAACACGGGTGGAAGCGGCCCTCGTCGACGGGCCGCTCTCGTGGGAGGAACTCACCGAGGCGGTGGTCGGCGATTTCGAGGACCGGTTGGAGGGCGCGCTCGACGAGTTACAGGATCGCAACCGCGTTCGGTACAACGGCCGGAAGGGCGGGTACACTCTCACCGATGAGTAGCGCCCGCGCGCCGGACGAGGTCTCGGACCCGGTAGGGTACTTCATCGAGGACCTCACGTATCACGGGAAGACGGAGCGCACCCGCGAGTCTTACGAGCGCGTCCTCCGTCGATTCGAGTCGTTCCTCGGCCCGGAGACGACGCCCGCGGCGGCGACGCACCGCGACTGCATGTCATTCGTCCATTCGCTGCGCGGCGACGTGGCGGACAGCACGGTGGCGACGTACGCCGCCTACCTGCACCGGTTTTACGGATACATGACCGAGGTCGGCGTCTTCGAGGGGAACCCGATGACGCTCGTGATGGAGGAAATGGACGAGACGGTGGACAAGGACCCCGCTCGCCGAGACATTCCCGTGCCGGTGATGCGGGAGTTCGTCGCCGAGATCCGCCATCCGCTCCATCGGGCCCTCGTCGTGACGCTTCTCAAGACCGGGATGCGGGTCGGAGAGTGCTGTAACCTCGATCTCCGCGATCTCGCCGTCGACGACGCCGAGATCCGAGGCGAGTACGACCTCGGAACGCGTCACGTCCTCGCGGACCGCCCGAATTCGCTGTACGTGACGCCGGACGCGACCGTCGGCGAAGAGCTGAACGGCGAGGTGCGGACGGCGTCTAACAAGCGGAAGCGCGGGACGGTGATCCCCGTCGACGAGGAACTCGCCCGAACCCTGAAGCGCTGGCTGGCGATCCGCCCCGACAGCCCCTCGCCGGCGGAGCCCCTGTTCGTCGGTACGGCGGAGGGATGGGGCGAGCGGCTCGATCCGCAGGCGGTGCGACACGTCGTCGAGCGGTACGCCCGCGATGCGGGCTGGTACCGGACGGGCGGCGGCGCCGCCGAGAACGTCACGCCCCACTACTTCCGGCACTTCTTCACGACGCACCTGCGCGACAGGACCGGTGACCGCGGCGTGGTCAAATACCTGCGGGGCGACGTCGCCGACGACGTGATCGACACTTACACGCACAACTGGGGCGATCAGGTCCGGGAGACGTACGAGGCGAACGTCTACCGACTGTTGGGATAGTTTCGGGGACCGAATCGTATTTTGTTGGCTTGAAAGCAACGTGGATCGCGTCGCGAGTCGGACGCATAAATTATATGCCGCTATACGAATTTTCGCCCACGTCTGAATTCACGCTGTCCCCCCGAATCCCTCAGAGAGAACGAGAAGAGCGGCGCTCCCCGGGACGCCGATCGCACATCGTCGGTACGCGTTTCTCGATGACCGATCGCAGGCGGAGCGAGGGCTGAGCCGCGGTCGGGGAAGCGGGACGTTACCTGAACACGTTCGGGGTATTCCCCAAGGGGGCAAAGGTCGTAGCGCGGGACGAGCACATGTTCGACGACTTCGACGTTGACCGGCGTCCCTTCGTCCTGATTTGGGAGGTGACGCAGGCGTGCGGCCTCGCCTGTCGTCACTGTCGGGCGGACGCGAAGCCGGAGCGTCACCCCGACGAGCTGACGACCGCCGAGGGGAAGCGGCTCCTCGACGACACCGCCGAGTTCGGCGACGGCCAACTGGTCGTCCTGTCGGGGGGCGACCCGCTCGCCCGGGAGGACCTCACGGAATTGATCTCGCACGGCGACGACCTCGGCCACCGCATGACGCTTACGCCGAGCGGGACGGCGTCGCTGACCCCCGACCGCGTCGAGGCGCTCGCGGAGGCCGGCGTTCAGCGGATGGCGGTCAGCCTCGACGGCGCGACCCGAGAAAGCCACGACCGGTTCCGCGGCGAGCGGAGCTTCGGCGATACGGTGACTGCGGTCCGAGCGGCCCGGGAGGACGGGCTCCCGCTGCAGATCAACACCACCGTCTGCGCCGAGACCGTCGAGGAGCTCCCGGCGATTCGCGATCGGGTCCGCGACCTCGGCGCGGTGCTCT
This sequence comes from Halorubrum sp. Ea8, assembly GCF_002252925.1. Lineage (NCBI taxonomy): Archaea > Methanobacteriati > Methanobacteriota > Halobacteria > Halobacteriales > Haloferacaceae > Halorubrum > Halorubrum sp. Ea8. Next base: position 33,270 of record NZ_NHPF01000072.1, on the reverse strand, counting down.
GGAGCGTCTTCTTCCTCGTGCCCGTGGGCCGCGGGCGGATCCTCGACCCGATCTCCCCGGAGCGCGCGGAGGCGGTCATGGAGTGGCTCCACGACGTCGCCGAGGCGGAACGGTTCGGCGTCAAGACCACGGAGGCGCCGTTTTACCGCCGGGTCGGTCTTCAGCGCGACGGCGACGACGCCGGGGTCCGTCGACGCGGCGGCATCACGGCCGGCCGGGGGTTCGCCTTCGTCAGCCATACCGGAGAGACGTACCCGTCGGGGTTCCTCCCGAAGTCCGCGGGCAACGTCCGGGACCGGTCCGTGGTGGACATCTATCGGAACTCGGGCCTGTTCGAGTCGCTCCGGGAACCGGATCAGTTCGCGGGCAAGTGCGGCGCCTGCGAGTTCCGACGGGTCTGCGGCGGGAGCCGCTCCCGGGCGTTCGCGGCGACCGGGGACCCGACCGGAAGCGACCCGCTCTGTCCGTACGTGCCGGAGGGGTACGACGGTAAGCTACCGACGAGGTTGGAAGGCGAGAGTCGGGGCGTCACCGACGCGGCGGATTGAGAGGGCGCATCGAGACCGCACCGTCGCCGTCTTGTTCGGCGGCGACCGCCGGCTGACCGCCCGATCAGCGGTCGTCCGAATCGAGTACCCGGTGCGGGATGTTCCTGTCGCGGAGTTTGGACGTGTGACGCGGGATCTCGTCTGTAACCGCCACCAACAGGACGTCGAGGCCGAGCATGCCGGCCTCGGCGACGCCATCGGCGGTTCCGAACCGGACGTCCGGGGTCGCGTCGCTCCGGGAAACGAGCGCGTACGCCTCCGTCCCGGCGACCGCGAGAAGCCCGCCTTCCGGGACGTGATCCGATATCACGTCCGGATCGGGCGGGGCCTCGTCGGTGACGGTGGGCACGGGAAGCACGGAGACGGTCCCGGTGTCGTAGTCGACGACGCCCTCGAAGTCGGCGACGCCGACGGCCTCGCCCTTTTTACCGCTCGTGACAGTGACCGCGGTCGCGGTCCCGCCCGAGGGGTCGGCGTGGAGGACGCCGTCCCGCATCACCAGTCCGACCTCGCTCCCCTCCGCCACGTTCCCGAGCGCGATGGCGGCGTCGACCTCGACGCTCCCGAGGACGTCGGAGTTCACTCGCTCGAGGTACGTCTCCAGGTCGTCGGTCCGGGAGATGAGCCAGTCGACGCCCTCCTTGGTCACCTCGTACCGGCCGCGACCCCCCTTCTCGACGTATCCGGCCTCGACGAGGTCGCGAACGTAATCGCTGACCGCCTGCGAGGTCACCCCGATCGTCTCGGCTATCTCGCCCTGACTCACGGCGGGCTGGCGGGCCGCGATCTCCACGAGCACCTGATACCGCGTCGCGCTCCGCTTGTTCTCGAGGACGTCCGGCGATCCTCCGCCATCGGCGTCGGCCATTATCGGCTGTTCGGCGGCCGCAAATAAAGTAGTGTTGTATATCTGGCGGCCCGTTTGCGGCAGACGAGCCTGCTCGCTGATCGATGAAAACAGCGTTTCATTCGGAGGGGGTCGATCGCGTCGACCGCGGTCGCGTCGTATGGCTCGACGCCGCGTACGAGCGGGCGTCACGTCGGTCGGTCCCGACTATCAGTCAGAGATACCGGCGGCGGTCCTACAGCGGGAGGACGCCGTCGTCGCCGTCGTCCGACCCGTCGTCAGTGGTGTCGTCGTCGGTTGCGTTCCCGTCGTCGGTGGTGTTGCCGCCGGTGGAATCCCCGTCTCCCGAGGTGTCGTCGGTGGCGCTTCCGTCGTCGGTATCGTTTCCGCCGTCGGTGTCGTCCGTGCCGGACCCGTCGCCCTGGGTCCCGCTCCCGTCGGTGTCGCCCGAGCCCCGAACGTCCTCGCCCTCGTCGAAGATGTCGGTCTCGATAGTCTCCTCGTAGGTCAGCTCGTCGAGCGGAACGGTGACCTCCTCTCCGCCCGGGAACTCGATGACGGCGTAGAACTCGATCCGGAGACCGCTCACCTGGTGGCCGCGGACCTCCTCGTCGAGGTGCGTGACCCACCACTCGTCGAGCCGGCGGTTCTGGAGCGCGGTCGTGAACTCGATCGTCTCGGAGCTCCGCGAGGGGATCACGTACCCCTCCTCGGTCCGTCCCGTGGCCATCTCGACCCCGTTCATCGTGACGTCGTAGCCGATCTCAGTGACGACGTACGGTTCGAGGTTCGGGTTGTACACCGTGAACGCCATGTCGATGGGCGTCTCGGCCTCGCTGACGCTCCCCCACTCGCCCCGCGTCTCGTTGACGTAGAGGACGGGATCGTCCGTCAGCGCGCTGTCGGCGTTCACCGGTCTGGTCTCGTTCGAGTCGAAGGCGCCGAGCAGGTCGGTCGTTATCTCGCGGTCGCGACTGAACTCCACGGTCCGCCCGAGCAGGTCCGAGGTGACGCTGGCGTCGATGCCGACCTCGGTCCGCTCGCCGTTGCGGACGTGACTGACCCACCACGGCGGGATCGCGTCGTTCCGCAGTTCCGTTTCGAGGGGGACGGTGGAGTTGCCGGCGTCGACGGAGACGCCCTCGCGACCGCCCTGCGCCATCTTGATGTCGTTCATCGACACCGTGTAGTTCACCGAGACGCCGTCGAGCCCGACGCCGATCGGGTTCGGATTCGAGACGACCAGGTCCGTCTCGACCTCGGTGGTCTCGTTCGTCACGTCGCCGAAGGTGTTGTCGACTGTCGCGACGCTCGGGACGCCGAGCATCCCGACGGCGAACGCGCCGCCGACGGCGCCCACGAGGACCAACAGCCCGACGAGAGCGGTCCGTAGTTTCGAACTCGTGAGCGCGGAGAGAACGGTGCCGATACTCATACCGCGGCGGAACCGACCGTCGCGTAAAATCGTACCGCTTCGCGGAGCCGCCTTACAAGACGTCGCCGATCCGGACGGGCTCGCCGTCCAAGTCGGGCTCCTCGGCCACGATCTGTAACACCTCGTGGTCGGTGACGTCGCGGAACCCCTTGCCGGTCGCCTCCTCGATCAGGTCCTTCTCCAGCTCGAACTCGGTCCCCTCGTAGACGACGTCGACGCCGTCGTCGGTGAAGGTCAGGTCTGTGCTCATGGGCCGTCGTAGGCGTCGACCGGATAAAAGGAGCGTGACACGGCCTCGGTCCGGCGCTCGCGGGTCCCCGGTCGCCGGTCTCGATTCGGCGAGGGGGCGGTGGCGATTACTCCTCGTCGCCGTCGTCTTTCATCTCCGAGAGCCGCCCGACCAAGTCGTCGGTGGACGCGCCGCCCTCGATGGACACCTCGCCGTCGTGGTCGTGCTCGTGGACGTTCACCGCGGCGTCGTCGTCGGTGTCAACGTCCTGGTTCTTCTGCTCGCTCTCGTCGTACGATCCGAATCCCATACCTGACCCATCCGCGCCGGACTCAAAAGGGTAGTGACCTGCCGACGATCCGAGGGGGAGTCGCACGCGCGGCGCTGGGGGTCGACCGCTCGGGCGGGACCGACCGCTCGCGCCCGCCGCGAGGTCAATCGCTCTCGCGACCGCGCCGGCGTCCGACGCGCGTCGGACGTCCCCACACGGTTTATACGCGCGGAGGGAGTTCTCCCGGTGTGTCGCTGCGAGGGGACGGTCCGATAGAGGAGCTCGCGGTCCCGTCCGGGACGACCGTCGAGGAGCACGACCTCGTCGTCGACGGCGACGTGCTCGTCGGCGGCCAGTCGACGGTGGAGTTCGGCCTGCGCGGGCGCAACGTCGCCATCGGCGAGCGCGTGCGCGTCGGGAACGACATCGAGGCCGAGGGCGACTGCCGGCTCGACACGTGGTGTACCGTCGACGGCAACGTGCTCGTCGGCGAGGACGCGTACCTCGGCGAGCGGGTCACCGTCACCGGCCGGCTGATGGTCTCCGGGGACCTCGACATCGGCGACGACGTGTCGATCGAGGAGGGGTTCGAGGCGAACGGCTGGATCGTCATCCGGAACCCCGTCCCAACGATCGTCTTCTACTTCATCGTCCTCTCCCAGCTCCTGCGGGTCGGCGAGACCGACGCGGCCGACGAGCTCGCGGAGGCGCTCGCCGACGGCGACGACGTGCGCGACCCCCTGTTGGTGCCGCGCGGCGCCGAGATCTCCGACGACGCGTGGCGCGTCTCGACGCCCGCGACGGTCGGGGACGACTGCCGGCTCCACGGCAACCTCCGGGCCGAATCGGTACACGTCGGCGAGCGCAACGAGGTGTTCGGCTCCCTCCGCGCCCGCGAGGGCGTGACCGTCGGCGCCGACACGGTCATCCACGGCGACGTCACGACTCGCGGCGGGACGGTCACCATCGAGGCCGGCGCGCGGGTGCTCGGCGACGTCTCGGCGGGCGACCTCGTCGTCCACGACGGCGCCGAGATCGACGGCTCTCTCCGGGCGCGCGGCGAAATGAAGCTGGTGCAGGAGGCGGGAGAGGAGTCGGACGAGGGCGGCGAAGCGGCCGACGACAGCGAGGACGCCGCCGAGAGCGACGAGGAAAGCGCCGGGGAGGAAGAGAGCGCCGGAGGCGAGGAAAGTGCTGAAGACGGAGAAAGCACCGTCGACGAGGAGAGCGCCGGAGACGACGACGCGACCGAGTCCGACGAAGCGTCGGACCCCGACGGGGAGTCGGTGCCAGACGAGGAGTCGGATCGCGAAGACCCGCCGATCGTCAGCGCGGAGGCGGCCGCGGGGGAGGAACCGGAGAGCGACGGCGAGTCGGTCTCCGAGGAGACCGACGCGACTCCTGACGGGAACGGTGAGGAGGACGGTACGGGCTCAGAGACGGCCGAGGCGCCGGTCGACCCCGACGCGGAGCCGACGTAGCCGCCGTCGAGCCGTCGGTCCTCTCTCCTTAGCGCTCCGCGGCGGCGCCGACGAACACGTCCTCGTGGAGCCGCTCGCTGACGACGTCGGCGAGCGTTCGGAGGTTCTCGGTGTCCTCGCGGTTGTACGAGACGAGGGTGTCGAGCGCGTCCGCGTCCCCGCGCTCGTACTCGCGCCAGAGCCGGACCGCGTCCCGGCCCGACAGGTCCGGGCGGTCGCGGTCGATCCCGATCTCCTTCTCGATGGGTTTCAGCCCGCCGGAGAGCCCGATCCGCTTGCAGGGGTACATGAGGTCGAGATGCGGCGTGTCGACGTCGATCCCGAAGGAGGCCTCCAAGAAGGGCACGTCGAACCGCGCGCCGTTGAACGTCGCGAGCAGGCTGGCGTCGGCGAACTGCTCGCGCAGGCGGTCGGCGGTGAGGTCGTCGCCTGCGACGAGCGTCGTCGTCTCCCCGTCGCGGTGGAAGCTCACGGTCGTCACGCGGTCGCGGTGCTCGTCGAGCCCCGTCGTCTCGATGTCGAAGAAGCAGGTCTCCTCGCGGAAGTTCTCGTAGAGCCGCCAGCGCTCCCCGCTCGGGAACGTCCGGTCGAAGTAGGCCGCGTCGCCGTCGTCGAGGCGCGTCAGCGCCTCGGCGATGAACGACTCGATCCGGTCGGCGGTGGTCGAGCCGACGCCCGCGACGTCGACCGCGGGGTCGAACGCCTCCCAGGTGGTGACGCCCTCGCCCCAGAGCCTGCGCTCCGTCGTCTCGCCGACTCCCTCGACCGGGATGAAGCTGTTCTCGATGCGCATACCCGACCGCGGCGGCGCGCGGGCAAAAACCCGACGGGAGGCGGCGCGGGTGGGGACCGACGCCGAGGCCGACCGTTACTTAAGTATCGGCGGCGCCAACATCCGCTATCAATGTGCGGCCGCTACACGCTTTTCACCGCCGCCGCCGACTTGGAGGCCCGGTTCGGCGCCGACTTCGGCGGCGTCGAACCCAGCTACAACTGCGCGCCGGGCCAGGAGCTCCCGGTGATCGCGGACGAGGACCCGACCGCCGCGACGCGGATGGAGTGGGGACTCACCCCCTCGTGGGCGGACGAGTCGTTCGGCCTCATCAACGCCCGCGCCGAGACGGTCCGCGAGAAGCGGAGCTTCGCCGACGCCTTCGAGCGACGGCGGTGTCTCGTCCCCGCGGACGGCTTCTACGAGTGGGTCGACGGCGGCGGACCGAACGGAGCCAGTGAGCGGAGCGGATCCGGCGGACGGGGCGGCTCCGGAAAGACGCCCTACCGGGTCGCGTTCGAGGACGACCGGCCGTTCGCGATGGCGGGACTCTACGAGCGGTGGGAGCCGCCCGAGCCCGAGACGACGCAGACTGGGCTCGGGGCGTTCGGCGGCGGGTCGGCGGAGAGCGACGACGGCGAGACCGACGGCCCCGTGGAGACGTTCACGATCGTTACGACCGAGCCGAACGACCTCGTCACCGGCCTCCACCACCGGATGGCGGTACTCTTGGCGCCGGACGAAGAGGAGACGTGGCTCCGCGGGGACCCCGACGAGGCCGCCGCGCTGCTGGACCCGTACCCGGCCGACGAGCTGACGGCGTACCCGGTGTCGAGCCGGGTGAACTCGCCCGGAGTCGACGCGCCGGAGCTGATCGAGCCGGTCGGCGGGAAGTAATCCTTTTTTACCTATTTTCCAAATGAAAGGACAGCATGCCCTCCACCCTGCAGATCGGTGTCGCCGGCGGTCCGGAACTGCTCGTTGCCGCCCTCCTCCTCGGGATACTGGTCGTTCCGGCGCTGCTCGTGTCCCTGCTCGTCTATCTGGACGCCACGGACCGGAACAGCCGCCACGCGATCGCGTGGACGCTCGCCGCGCTGTTCGGCGGCGTCGTCGTCTGGGTCCTCTACTTCGCCGTCCGCGACGAGGTCGGTCCGAGCGGGTCGGCCGTGAACGGCGGTCCGAACGGGTCGACCGCGAACGGTCGTCCGTGATCCCGGGGGAGAGCGATCGGCGTTCGGTCGCCGTCGCGTCGCGACGGAGGCCGACCGGTCCTCAGGGCGCGACCAGGTCGACGACCGTCTCGTCGTCGACGACCACGTTGTACGCGTCCTCGTCGTCGTTCCAGAGCACGAGGCCGTTCTCGACGAAGACGACCGCGCCGTAGTCGGCCCGCCGGAGGTCCTCGTTGAGCACGGTCTCGCGCGTGCAGACGAGGTAGTGATCCACGGTCTGCGAGCCGTCGCCGACGCGGTAAAGGGCGTTGTCGCCCGCGCTGAGGTCGTGGCTGAGCTTCACCGCGAGAAGGTTCACGCGGTCGGTGACGTGCTCCTCGGAGTCCGCCATCCGCGCGCAGCGGCCGTCGTTCGCCCGGACGTCGACCCGGCGTTTCCCGTCCGGTCGGAGGATCGCGTACGCGAACTGCACGTCGACGTTCACGAACTCGCCCGGCTCGTCGGTCGCGCCGCGGTCGGCGCCCTCGTCGAGCCGCCGCTGGAACGGGGGCGCGTCGAGGTCGTCGGCGACGTCGAACGACCAGCCGCCGTCCGAGGGCGTCGCATCCGGCCACAGCCGGACGGTCGGCGAGTACGTGTCGACGTCGCTCGTCGGCGTGACGACCGCTCGCTCGATCTCCCGGAGCCCCATCGCGGTGTTGCGGTCGGCGGGCGCGAAGGCGGCGACGCTCCCGTCGTCGGCGAGTCGGTCGAGCGCGGCGTCGACCACCGCCACCGGGTCCGCGAGCTCCGAGAGCACGTTCCCGAAGACGACCAGATCGAAGGGGTCGTCGGACGTGAACTCCGCGTCTCTCCCGCCGGTTCCGAGGAACGACTCCGCCGTCGTCTCGTGGATCGTCGCGCGGAAGTTGCGGCCGGTCTCGTCGAGCAGCCGGTCGAGGACGTCGGCCGCGGCGCTCGGCTCGACCGCGTGGTAGTCGACGACGGCGTCGTCTGGGAGGTAGTCGTGGAGGCCGAGCGCGGGCCCGCCCACGCCGGCGCCCACGTCGAGGACGCGGAGCGTCCGGTCGAGCAGCCCGTTCTCCGCGAGGTCGTCGAGGACGTACCCGATCGTCGCGTAGTAGGCGGGGAGGTGGTATATCGCGTAGCCGAGCGCCGCCATCCGACCGTACTCGACGTCGTTCTCGTAGAGGTAGTCGGTCTTCAGCCGCCGGACCGCCTCGCGGAGCTCCGCGCCCGACTCGCCGCGGTGCCAGTTCGCGCCGAACTCGGCGACGAGGAGGTCTTCGAGGGCGAACGCGTAATTTTCGGGGAACGCCGTCGGCGACCACTCGGAGTCGGGGATCGGCCCCTCGGGGACCGGCTCGAAGCTCCCGTCGTCCCGCTCGCGGAGCCGGAGGTCGAACGCCTCCTCGCGGAGCGTCTCGCGGACGACCGCCGGGTGCGGCGTCCCCTCGACGTACTCCGCGATCTCCTCGGGGTCGATCGGCCTGACGTTGCGCAGGTAGTTGGCGTTGTTCCGGACCGCGTCTCTGTCTATCATGGAATCACTGTTGTCGTCGGTCTGCTCACTCGTGGTCGTCGGTCGGTCACTCGTGTCGCTCCCGTCCCTCGCGGTCGCCGCGGGCCGCCTCGTACAGGTCGGCGAACTCGTCCGAGTCGGCGTCGGCGATCTCGCGGGCCGCGGCGGCCACGTCGTCGGCGCCGTCGAAGGCGCGCTGGATCTCGGCGTACACGCCGGGCGCGCCCTCGGTGACGGTGTCGGCGACGTCGTCGAGCGCGGCCGAGACGGGCGTGTGGAACTCCTCGCGCACGTCGTCGCCCGCGAGCCGCCACGCGAGGACGGCCGCGTGCGCGCCGGCCTGCACCGTCTCCATCGCCCGGTCGTGTTCCGCGGCGGTCGTCTCGAACACCTCGTTGCCGCCGGCCTCGATCGCGGCCGCGATCCCCTCGACGACCGGGCCGCCCTCGTCGACCACGCAGGCGACGTTGCCCGGGACCCGCGGCGGCGCGAACAGGGGGTGGAAGCTCGCGCGTTCGAGCCCCGGCGCGTGCTCGCGCATCGCCGCGACCGCGTCGGTCATCTCGCCGGAGACGTCGAGGATCGCCTGATCCGCGCGGGGCGCGTACGCCTCGACCGCGGCCGGGACCGCCGACATCGGCACCGCGAGACACACCGCGTCGTGGGTCGTGTCGCCGTCGACCGGGACCGTCGTCGCGTCCCGCGAGGCGGCGGCGTCGCGGGCGACGCCCGGGTCGCGGTCGGCGAACGCGAGCGTCGCCTCTACCGGCGACTCGTCGGCCGACACCGTGTCGGCGATCCACCGGCCGATCTCGCCCGCGCCCGCGACGAGTATGTCCATCGGTTGCCCGAACGGAGGGCGCGCGAGGCTTAAAAAGGCTCGACTCGGCGACCTACTCCGAGGTCGAACGCTCGGCGTCGCCGCGGAGCCCGAGCAGGCCCTCGCCCGGCGCGAGCGCCCGCACGGCCGGGAACAGCGCCAGCGCGATGGCGAGCTCCAGTCCGCCGACCGCGAGGAACGCCGGCGTGTAGCCGAACGCCTCCGTGGCGCTCCCACCGACGAGGAAGCCCGCGAGGAACCCGAGCGAGCCGAACACGTTGAACAGCCCCATCGCCGCGCCGCGGGCCTCGGGCTCGACGAGGTCGGTGACGAGCGCCATCGTCGCCGGCGCCATCAGCGCGCCGCAGACGCCGACGAGGACCATCAGCCCGGCCGCGAGCGGGTAGACCGGCGCGACGCCGACGCCGACGGTGGCGACCCCGTAGGCGACGGAGCCGACCACGACTGGCAGGAACCGCCCCACCCTGTCGGAGAGCGATCCGAACGGGGACTGGAGCAGCGCGAACGGGACGAAAAAGAGCGCGAGCGTCGCCCCCGCACCGGCCGCCGAGAGGCCGAACGTCCCCGGGTCCTGGAAGTAGTAGACGCCGACCAGCGCGAAGAAGCCGGCCGTGAGCCGGTCGACGAACCCGAACGCCAGCGGAACCAAGAGCCCGCGCGTCGTCCGGGCCCGCGAGAGCACGTGACGGAAGCCGGCGTCCTCACGGCTGTCCTCGACCGACCGCCCGGGCGTCGCCGTCGAGTCGTCGACGGTCGACGCGAGCAGCCCCGCGACCGCCAGCACGGCCGCCCCGGCGTACACCGGGTAGAAGGGGTCGAGGTCGGCGAGCGCGCCGCCGACGACGGAGCCGACCGCCGCGCCCAGTCCGATCGCCGTGCCGGCGGCGCCCATGTTCCGCCCGTTGCCGCCGCGCAGATCCATCAGCGACGTGATCGCGAGCGAGAACGCGCCGATCGTGAGCGCACCGCCGACGACGCGGACGACGAGGGCGGCTCGGAATCCGAGTCCGAGCCCCGGAACCGCCGCCAGCGCGAGGTAGGAGGTCGCCCCGCCGAGCGCGCCGGCGACGATCAGCGGGACCCGCTTCCCGAGCGCGTCGCTGGCGGCCCCCCAGACGACCGCGAAGGAGACGAAGGCGCCGAACTCCGCGACGAGGAACCACATCCCGGCGTCGATGCCGGCCGGCGCGCCGAGGGCGACCACGAGGTCCGGCACGCCGGGGTAGAGGAGTACCTGCGATATCAGCACCGCGAGCACGACGGCGCCGAGCAGCCGTCGCTCCCCGCGGTCGTCGTCGCTCATTGCCTTATAAAACGAGTCGAACGGGCAAAAGACCGACGCTACGGGGTCATCGGCGCGAGATACGGGAGGGGCGTCGTCGTCGCGACTACAGCGCCTCGTCGATCGCCGCCGCGACGGTCGCGGCCTCGTAGGTGTCGACCGGCTCGCCGTTCACGAATATCGTCGGCGTCCCCTCGACGCCCATCGACGTTCCCTCCGACCTGTCGTCCGCCGACGCCTCCCCGTACGCCGCGAACCGCGCGTCCGACATCGCCGCACAGGGGTCAGCGCCCGCGGCCTCGGCGGCGGCGCCGATCGCCTCGCCGCTGTAGCTCCCCTGCGACTCGTAGGCCGCCGAGGCGAACTCGAAGAACGCCTCGGAGCCGTTCCGGGCGCCGACGCCGCGGGCCGCGCTGGCGACGGGGACCGCCCACGTCTCGTTGACGGGGATCGGGAAGTCCCAGTGTTCGTACCGGATCTCGCCGGACTCGACGTACTCCTCGCGGATCGCCGGGAAGTGATCGAGCGTGTAGCTCGCACAGTGACCGCAGGTGAAGTCCTCGAACGCCCGAACGACCACGTCTGACTCGGGGTCGCCGAGGGTCGGCCGGTGGTCGAGGTTCGGGTCCGACGGCTCCGCCAGGTCGCAGTCGTACTCGCCGGTGTCGAGGTCGACGCCGCTGAGGTCGAGGGTAGTGCCGCCGCCGAGACATCCCGCCGCGCCGACGACGCCGACCGACGCCGCGCCCGCGAGCAGGGACCGCCGCGTGCGTTCCATGTTGCCCGCTGGGGCCGGAGCGCACTTAACGACTCCGCGACCGGGCGGTGGCGCCCGGCGTGCGACGCACTCGGCGGGTCCGAACGTTTTTGCCGCCGCCTCGCGACCCTGAGGTATGAGCGACTGGGACCTCGACTTACGCGACGCCGAAGAGCAGATGGACGAGGCGTTCGCGGCCGCCGGCGACGTCGTCCTCGGCGTCCTCGACGGCACCACCGATCCCGAGGAGTGGGTCCGCAGCGTCGACTACGGGAACACGCTGGTGTTGTCGATCGACGGCGACCTCAACGAGCTCGCCGCCGGCTTCGCCCGCGAGGTGAAGGACATGGGCGGCGAGCTGATGCACTTCCGCGGGTTCCTCGTGGTCACGCCGCCGGGCGTGAGCATCGACACCGAACGCCTGAGCGACTAAGACGAAGCCGCCGCCTGCGTTTTCGGTGGTTGACACGAGCAAAAGAAGTATGTCACCGGGGTGAGACGGGGGTGATATGAAAGCCGTCGTACTCGCGGGGGGTTACGCCACCCGACTCTGGCCGATCACCGAGCACCGACCGAAGATGTTCCTCCCGGTCGGGGAAAACACCGTCATCGACGAGATATTCGAGGACTTCGAGGCGGACGACCGCGTCGACGAGGTGTTCGTCTCCACGAACGAGCGGTTCGCGGACACGTTCGACGAGTACCTCAGCGACAGCCCGTTCGAGAAGCCGACGCTCTCGGTCGAGGAGACCGTCGAGGAGGACGAGAAGTTCGGCGTCGTGGGGGCGCTCGAACAGCTCGTCGACCGCGAGGGAGTCGACGACGACCTCGTCGTCGTCGCCGGCGACAACATGATCAGCTTCGATCTCGCCGAGTTCGCCGACTTCTTCGAGACGAAGGGGGCGCCGACGCTGGCCGCCTACGACGTCGAGGACCGCGAACGCGCCAAGTCGTACGGGCTCGTCGAACTCGACGGCGACGAGGTCGTGAACTTCCAGGAGAAGCCCGACGACCCGAAGAGCACGCTCGTCTCCATCGCGTGTTACGCGTTCCCGGCGGAGACGCTCCCCGACCTCTCGACGTACCTCTCGGACGGGAACAACCCCGACGAACCGGGCTGGTTCCTCCAGTGGCTCCAGGGGCGCGGCCCGGTTCACGCGTTCACCTTCGACGGCGCGTGGTTCGACATCGGCACCGCCGACAGCTACCTCGACGCGGTCGAGTACGCGCTCAAGGGCGGCACGCTCGTCGCCGACGACGCGACCGTCGAGGGGTCCGACCTCGGCGACGTGGTCCACGTCATGTCGGGCGCGACCGTCACCGACTCGACGCTCGACCGCTCGGTCGTCTTCCCGAACGGGACGATCACCGACTCCGATATCCGTAACTCCGTCATCGACGAGGGCGTCACGCTGGAGGGCGTCGACCTCTCCGGCGCGCTGATCGGCTCGTACACCTCGATCACCGACGGCGACGACTTCTGACCGACGGCGACGACTTCTGACCGACGGCGACCGAACGGCTCGTCGGGTGCGACGTTACCTGCCTTCCGACCGCTCGCCCGCCGAGCCGCCGGCCTGTCGGTGGGTGTGGTGATAACAGTCGAGCGCGGGGCCGTCGCCGTCGCTCGCGGGATCGAAGCACACACGCTGATACCGCTCGTTGTCGAGCAGGTTGACGACGAACCCGTCGGCGTGGCGAGACACCGACTCGTAGGGATCGCCGCAGGCGGGGCAGGCGTCCGGCGTGTCCTCGGGAACGTGCATGGTGATCGCGCAGCCGCGTAGCTCCGGGTACGGGTCAGACGAGTAAAACGGATCCGGCGGTGGTGGCCGAACCGGTAGCTGGTTTACTCCCGCTTACGACCCGTTCCCGCCGTCGCTCCCGCTCCCGCCTTCGACGCCGAGCGCGTCGAACAGCTTCCGGCGGACCGCCTCCTCGGTGAGGTGGAGGAGGGTGTCGCGGTTCTCGCCGCTCGCCTCGATACCGGTGAAGATGCCGAGCGGGATCTCCAGCGACCCCTGCGTGGAGTGACCGGCGGCGTCGCCCATCTCCGAGAACGCCTCGTCGAGGACGTTCCCGATGTTCAGGCGGATGTCCTTCGAGCGCGCGGCGAGGTAAATCGTGTCGTCGGCGATCCCGAGGACGGCGGTCGTCGTGATCCCCTCCAAGTTCAGCAGGTGTTGGGCGGCCTGCGCGAGCGCCTCCCGGTCCCGGATGAAGCCGGCCGTCGAGAAGAGGTGGCTCCCCTGCACCTCGCGGTTCTGGATCGCCTCCGCGAGCACGTCCAGCGTCTCGGGGCTCATCGACGGCGACTCCACCTGTTCGAGCGTGTCGTGGTTCGCGAACGGGTGGAGGTACGCGGCCGCGGTCAGGTCCGCGGGCGTCGTGTCCCGCTTGAAGTCGAGCGTCTCGGCGCGGATCCCGTACAGGAGCGCGGTCGCGACCGCCTCGGTCGGCGACTGGTCGAACTCCTGGAGGTACTTCGTGAGGATTGTCGACGTCGAGGAGACGTTGGTCCGCACGTCGACGAACCGGGCGTCGAACGGGACGTCCGCCTTCAAGTGATCGATGTACACGTCGATCCCGACGTCGAAGTCGAAGCCGTCGTCGGCCGACTTCGCGAGGTCGACCGCGGCGACCGTCTCGTACTCCGAGAGGTCGGGCGCGTCCGACCGCGCCACGAGGTCGATCCCGAGGAGGTTGACGAACGCCCGGTTCTCCTGGTGGCCCACGTCCCCCGAGTAGAGGATGTCGGCCTCGACGCCGAACGCGTCCGCGATCGCCTGGAGCGCTGTCGCCGACGCGATCGAGTCCGGCTCCGGGTTGTCGTGGGTCAGGATCGCCATCCGGCCGCCGCCCTCCTCGATGATCTCCGCGAGCTGGCGCGCCATGTACTCCAGCTCGCCGGTTTCGAGCGACTGGAGGGCGCTGTCGGCGATCACCGTCGAGGGGTTGATCACCACGTCGGCGCCGCGGTCGCGGAGCTCGTCCTCGCTGACGGGGTCGGAGGCGCGGACGACGACGTAGTGGTCGCCGCCGACGTCGCGCACCGCCGAGACGGCCGCCTTGTTCGCCTCGACGTCGCTGGCGAGGATCAGCACGATGTCACGGTCGTCGAGCTCCGCGACCACGTCGGGCTCGGCGATGTCCTGCACGCGGGCGTTGAGGTCCTGGTCGCGGAGCGCCTCGACGCGGCTCTCGTCGCGGTCGAGGATGAGCACGTCCTTGCCGCGGTCCGTCAGCTCCTCCGCGACGGCGTGTCCGACGCTTCCACAGCCGAGGATCGCGTATCGGGTCCGCGCGGATCCGGATGCCCCACTACTCATTGCACGTGATTTCCCCGGGACCACACTTAACGAGTGCGCTCTCCGCGTGGGACGGGGAGCGGCGCCGGCTTCGGGCGACTCCGACGACGACGCTGGCAGGGGGACCCACCGACGAGAAATGACCGTGACACCGCGTGAATCGACGCCGCCGAATGAAAAGGTCTTTTACGCCGACACGGGTAGAATTCGGTGAGGGCCGGTAGCTCAGTTAGGGAGAGCGACGGACTCTTAATCCGTCGGTCGCGTGTTCAAATCGCGCCCGGCCCGCTTTCTCGACGACGGATACCAAGTTAGGTCGTTAGTGGCTGAACTGTCTATACGTAGCAGGTAGCGCCATTAGAAGGTTTGGGAATAGCCATCTATTTGGCGTCAGTTCGTTTCGAGTGTGATGCGCGTCTCCTCCTTACTGCGGTTTGCTATAGTTGGCTTGCGTCCCATCTGTAACTTCAGCCAGCGCGCGCGAGAATTAGCAGGCTGTAGAATTGTTCGGTGTGAGTCAATCGAGAGGTGTCACGATGAGGTGGCGGTTGGACGTGCCTGCCGACAGAGTGGATATGTCTCACGAAGTGATGGACAAGCACTACGACAAAGCGACGAAGAACGAGCAAATGGAACGGCGTGAGGACAATCTCGTGGACGTTTGAGTCCCGCCTGTATCTTCCAGCGAAATTAGATTCATATTCTTTCGGTATGTCTGTTGTGTTGTGATAGAAAAACCACTTGACGAGATAACAGAATCGGATTTACAGAACCTTATTGAACACACCGTTTTGGAGGGAAAAACCATAGAATACAAGCAGGAAATACCAGACACACGCGGAGGTCGAAAGACGTTGGTTCAAGAAGCATCCTCATTCGCAAACACACAAGGGGGTGACCTAATTTATGGAATTGAAGAAGACGATGATAGCGGAGAACCAGTTGATTTCCACGACTTGGAAATATCAGACGTGGATGAGGAAGTTGGTAGATTGGATAGTATCATTCGAGATGGAGTCAACCCCCGAATACCTGGATACGATGTGAAGACTGTCGAAGTGAACAGTGACAAGCACGTAATAATCATTAGAGTTCGAGAAAGTTTTAGAAGTCCACACAGGGTGACTCTTGGCGGTCACGACAAATTCTACGCGCGAAGTAGCAATGGAAAGTATCCACTTGACGTAGAAGAACTCAGGAGAGAATTCATTCTATCAGAAACCAATGCGAAAGAGATACGCGACTACCGAGCAGACCGTCTTGCGGATATTCGTGCTAATGATACTCCCGTTGAAATCACCGAATCACCGCTCGTAACAATACATCTTATTCCACTACGTGTATTTAGTGCGGGGAGAAATTCGAGGGTCATAGACTCATTCGATGTGCGTGATTCTCCAGATAGTTTACAGAGACAGGAACGCCCACACGGCAATAGGCATAATTTAGATGGACTTGTCAAATATTGTCCCTCTGATGACCCCTCTGCGTACGTTCAAGTCTACAGGAACGGAATCATAGAGACAGTGAATGGATTCCCGTTTGGGCCATTATCTGACGATGGAGAAAATACGTTTTCAGCACTCGTGGTAAGGGAAATGCTTGAGCACACTCTCCCCAATTATGTGGAATTCTTAGAGGAGGAAGACGTACCAGTGCCAATCTTCCTATTCATTTCCCTAATCGGTGCGGAGGGTATTGAGATTGAAACGCCAGTTCGCAGACCCAATATGAGTGGAACGTTAGACCGTGATATGGCACTTCTTCCAGAGGTAGCAATTCAAGACTATTCTGATTCTACTGAGGAGATAGTTGACCAAGTAATGGAAGACATTTGGAACGCTTTTGGGTTCGCTGAAGAACCGAACTTTGACAGGTGACTCAGCCCTAATCTACATCACCTCAATTCCTTGGAAGTTCGCTCCGTTTACGCCATTTTAAAAAGGGTTCGTCACGGACTGTTTGACAATGCAGAGAGATGAAATTGAGGAGTACGTCCAGCGGTGTCAGCAACTCATTGAGTCGTCACCGCAGATGGACGAGGAAAACACGAAGGTGAAACTCGTCCAGCCGTTTCTCGAACTTCTCGGATGGAATCTCTACTCTACAGAAGTCGCTCTTGAATACACCATTCCAATGGCGTCGGGGAATACCCACGTCGACTATGCGCTCCTCGTCGGTGATTCTCCTGTCGTATTCGTGGAAGCGAAACCGGTTCGTTCTACTCTCACCGATAAAGAGGTTCGGCAGTTGCGGAGTTATATGCGACAAGAACTGGATGTGGATTGGGGTATCTTGACCAACGGTGAATCGTTTGAGGTTTTAACGAAAAACAACCACCGGAATGGTGGCGAGGAAGTATCGGTTGTCCAGTTCACTCTTGATGACCTCACCGAGAACCCGGACGTACTGGAACTGCTAACTAAGGAATCGATACGTTCGGGGAAGTCCGATGAGGTGGCCGAGCAGGTCGCGCAGACGAATAGAGCAATTCGGCACCTACAAGAGAACGCGGACAGTGTCACAAAGTCCGTCACCGAGGCAGTACAAAACGAGGTCGGTGAACTCAACATAGAACTTGAAGAGCAATCCCGAGAGTTCGTAAGGAATCTTGTTTCCGTACTTCGTGAACAGCGAAAATTTGTTAGCGAGGAATCGCAAGGAGAACTCAATGAGGAGTCAGGTCAACAGACGGATGTGAATGAGTCGGCAAAATTCAGGACCAGAGAGATTGGAGATAGACAAGGCTACGTCGTACGGTTTTCTGATGGCACGGTGATTCCCGGAGACAACACGAGGATAAACGCACAGCAAAAAGAGAATATGGGTGCGGCGGTGGACTACCTGATAGAGGAATACGACCTAATTGACAAAATTAAAATGCCGCACTTTCCACCACGCGCTCGAAAGAATTGTTCCATTAATAGCGAACCCGTACACCCCAACGGCGAGGATATGAGACGGCCCTATGAACTGACGAACGGGTACTTCCTACACACTTCGCTCAATACACAAGGGAAGAAAACGCGTCTTCGTGAGCTTACGGAGCAGGTTGGACTCTCTATAGAGTTTCTTTGTGAGTGGCAATCCGATGAGGCGGACGAGTAATCGGAACAGTTTAAATTAGTTTTCCACTACCTCACGCTCGTCGTCGGTCAAGTTGAATAATACGTAAATCGCGTCGCCAATCGCTCTTTCCAGTTCCTAAATGTTCGTCGCCGCCACCTCATCGCGGTCGTCATTAAGGCGGCTCAGTAGTAAATTGGCGCTCAGGAAAACGATTAAGAAACGACAGGACAACAAAGAATGAGCAGATGGAACGGCGAGAAGAATATCCTAAAGATATCTAACTAATTCTGTCGTAGAATTAAAAGTCTGATAAGCTACTATTGTCGCGGTTTTTCCACTTCGCCTCCGCAGTCTCTCTGAGCGTTTGTAGTTCCTCATAGAAATTCTCGGTCTGTATCTCTTGGTAGACTTGCTCTAGGGTATTCATTTCATCACGTACATATTCTTCAATTTTATTGTAGCTACCATTGTTGTAGAATTCAGGAATTTGCTTACTTTCGTAGTCGCCATAGCTCCCAGTCAAGCAGTTTCTCCACTCCGCAAATTTCTTCATATCGTCCCCTAAGAGCTGGGCTAAGTCAAGGAATGGTGGTCCGTGAATGATATTCTGCCAAACATATTCGCCATTCCAGTTAGACTCTGTAGCAATATTGTGCTGCTGAGCTTTTGTAAGAAGGAAGGGAGCATCAAATTTTAAAACATTGAACGCGATAAATTCTTCGGCACCCCTTTTCCTGGACCGGGGGATATCTTTCCAGTCGTTGAGAAAGGCGAGCAGCATATCTCGCTCAGTATCATGTTCCCATCGTTTGTAAACTGATAGCCCAGTTTTGTCCCTTTTATACTGAATCGTTACTATTTCATCTTTGTAGGGATTTAGCCCAGTAGTTTCAATATCGTATCCGTATAGGGTCATTGAGTCACTTTAAGAGTACTCAGCCGGTGAACTTCAATCTCCCGGGTAACAGCGGCGGTTCAATTCCTTGGAAGTTCGTTCTGTTTGGCTCAACGATTAGATGTTCAACGATTCTGCGAAGTCTAATACCTCCCACCGGAGTCTAAGAGCCACTCCAACACTCTCAACCACCGAATAGGGGCACCTACTGTAACAAGTCCAGCACCGAAGATAATCATCCAGAAGCCACTCGTACTCTGATGGTAGAAGATGAGATTGGCACCTGCCACTTCCAATAACGCACCCACAAATCCAAACGGGCCTGCGATGACGGTCGCCCCGCCAATCCCGAGAAGCGTGACGATACCCGGAAGTGAGGTTAGCAAGCCCGTCATTAGATTTGGTGAGAGAGATGTGGCAGGTTCCGTAGCCGGTGCCGCTTCCTGAGCAGAGCGAATTACAATTCCTCCAACAGTCGCTACCAGCGTCAGTATCATCCCGCCAAAGGCTTCTGCTACCCGATTTTGGAAACGGTCAACTGAGTTCATACAGTCATATTGGCATTACAACTGATAAGTCCCTATCCACGTAAAAGTGCGATGAGCGCGGCGGAGACTCAGAATACTTCGGGGTACTCTGTCTTCGTGTTGGAGCACGGCAAAGCGAGATAGTACCCGTTAATTCAATAGGAAGTACAGCAGGCTCTTTCTGGTTGTAAGATGAAGACAAATTATGAAAATCAAGCAGGAGACGAGTATTAGTGGTGGTGTTCAAAATGAGGAGGCAAAGCAAAATGTGAGAAATATCCTCCGGGATGACATTCAAATTCACACTGGTAGTTCAGCAAGTGGCAACCGCTCTCTATCTCAACCAATTCAGGATGCGTTTCAGAGTAATGGTCATAGAACGGAGGTCAGTCCACAAAGTCTGCCAAACAAACGGGTAGATGTTTATCACGGAAATATCCCGATTGAGATTGATATTGGGTCAAAGAGAACTGCGGTATTAACTAACCTCTTGACGCTCCAAGAGGAGTATAGTCAGGGATATATTGATGAGTCAATCCTTATTGTCCCCGAAAATAAGGAGGATTGGGGAGGTAAGTCGTGGTTTAAGACCAGAGAATGGGCCAAGAAAGAAATCAGCAAATACGAGTCTGTATTTGATATTCCAATATGGCTCGTTGGTGTGTCGCCGTGATGAATTATTTCAGTATTGTCACCGCACGCGATGTAAGAGAAATCCGTGACTAAGTCAGATTTCAGTACTCGCGATTGGTTCGAGTTAGAGTGGTCAGAATGGAAGCCACTCTACGCCGACTCGTTTTCAGAGATTCCGAAAGAACCGGGACTGTATCGGGTTCGTAGTCAACACGATGAGCGTCTGTTTCTCGAATACATCGGAGAGTCCGGAGATACCCGCCGTAGAGTCCAAGCGCTGGCTCGTGGGACGTATGCCGACAAGATGCCGTACCGTGACCCCCATACAGCCGCGCCCTCGCTGTGGGCAATCCGTGACGCTGTCGGCCCGGAACTCGAAGTTTCCTATGCCACGCCCTCGAAAGCAGAAGATGACCAACACCGCAAGGGAATAGAAGCCGCGCTCATCGCACTTCATCGCCGCGAGACAAACCAAAGTCCAACAGCAAATTTCGGACGAATAATCGAGGGATACAAGCAGTCGTCCTACAGTTACAACGAGCCAGCGTACAAAGGTGGCCGCCTCGATGACGGCGAGACGGAAGCGAACGCTGAGGAAGGGGTAGGGCCAACCAAGTGGAAAAACTCGACCGAGCCACGCGCGCGAGATTGGATGGGGCTTGAGTGGTCGGAACCCTATCGTCTCAGAAATCGTCTTGATGCGAATCCACCAGATAATGGCCTCTATCGCATCTGGTACGATGACGCCTCGGTGCCTTTAGCCTACGTGGGAGAATCAAGTAACATCTCGTCTCGTCTCTACAACCACGAGAAGACATTTGGAGGACACGCTCAGTTCTCGTGGGTAGCACTAACTCATCTCGATGCGCATCACAAACGAACTGAGATTGAGACAGAACTCATTGGAGCATACTACTTGACCGAACAGGAGTCGCCACTTGCGCAATTTGGATACGAGCAGAAACTTGACCGAAAGGAGTTGCGATGAGCGGGAGAGCAAGAACATTTGAATACTCTCATCGAGTCCAAATTTCGCTTAGTAGATTGAGTCTTCGCTGTCCTTATTTTCCCACTCGAAAGCGTGAGAGTCCTCAGGAGGGATTCCCTTCTCAGATTTTCTCGGTTCTTTCGACCACGCGCCCTCTTTGCCGTGGAGTAATCCCTTCTTTTTGAGATGAATAAGATGTTCAAGCGCAACTGTCTCCTCAACTCCTATCCGAGACGCAATATCTGACTTATCAACTACCTCATATTCAGATAATTCCTCAAGGATAGCCGTACTAACGGATTGATATTGTCCATCATCGTCTCGAACTCGCTTACTACCATCTCTAAATTCTCCTTCAATCTCCCAACCTTCGTCGGTCACATTTGGTAGTCCTGCTATTGGAACATAAAACAAGACGACTATTCGACGATGCGATGGCTACGTACTCTAATATCGCCCACCAGAATCAAAGAACCACTCTAACACTCTCAGCCACGGAATCAGGGCACCTACTGTAACAAGTCCGGCACCGAAGACAATCATCCGGAAGCCTAACACACTCTGATTGTAGAGTAATACGTTCGTCCCTGCTACTTCGAGCATTGCCCCAAAAAACCCGAGTGGCCCCGCGATAACGGTCGCACCGATTATACCAAGAAAAGACACGATACCGGGGAGCGAGGTCAGCAATCCAGTCAGCAGACTAATTGATGCTGAGGTGGCCGGTTCAGTAGCAGGTGTTGCCTCCCGAACAGATGTGATAAAAACTCCCCCGACTGTCGCCATTAGCGTCAGTATCATCGCACCAAAGGCCTCTGCTACCCGAGTTCGAAAACGGTCAACTGAATTCATACAGTCGTATTGGCATTACAACTGATAAGTCCCCCATCGCGTCAAAGTGCGATGAGGGGGCAGAAAGTCAGAACACATCTACTCCGACAGCCATCAATACACTCGGAACGTCTCTAAGAACTCCTCAATCACATCCTGCTCCTCAGCCGTAATTCCGAACATATCATACACAACGTCGTTCACTCTCTCCTCCAGTTCCTCGGTGTTCGTCGCCGCTACCTCATCGCGGTCGCCATCGAGACGGCTCAGCAGTTCCTCAACGCCGTCATCGCTTCGGGGAATGGGAATAGTCGTTTCCTCGCCACTCTTGACGTTCCGACCATCCACGGCAGCGTGAACGTACTCGGCGCGACGCTTCCGGGCCTCACGGTCACCGGAGTACATCGCCGGGTCGTTGATTACGTCCGACCGACCGGCTTGTACCGTGAAGTCGCCCTCTACGTCTCCCTGAACGTCGGCGTTGACGGGATACCGGCGTGTCTGCCACTCGTAAGTGATATAATCGAGTTCACCGCTGTAATCCCCAAGGTACGCTTCGGGGAATCGCTCGGTTTTGGCATCTGTATCTAACGCTGTAGTGATGGCAGACACGGACTCCCGAATCTCGTTACGGTCTTCGTCGTCTCCCCACGTAATCGGAAGGGGAGTGAGATAGTTCGTGGTGTACTTGTAGTATCCATCAACCTTTAGCGCCGTGTAGTGTTTGAGGTAGAAGTCCAACGCATTAGAGTTCAACAGCGCGGCGAACGTGTCTGTCCGGTTCTTGAACTCATCTTCGAGTTGAAC
Organism: Halorubrum sp. Ea8; assembly: GCF_002252925.1. Classification (NCBI taxonomy): domain Archaea; kingdom Methanobacteriati; phylum Methanobacteriota; class Halobacteria; order Halobacteriales; family Haloferacaceae; genus Halorubrum; species Halorubrum sp. Ea8. Next base: position 11,052 of record NZ_NHPF01000072.1, on the reverse strand, counting down.
ACCGTATGCGGCCTTGAAGAACCACGTTCCCACCTCGTCCAGCATAAACGTCGCTTCTGCCGCGATTTCAGGGCAGATGAGTTTCGGGTCTTCAAATCGCGTCATACTTTTGGGATAGCCAAATCCGTACCAGTCTTCCCGGTCTTCAAAGCGTCCTCCCTCACGACTTTCTAATGTGTCCCGATGCTCAGTCAGATACGACCACGTCAAGGGTAACTCGTCCTCCAACCTCTCCTGATTGATTAGATTTGAGGTGAGATTCCCGTCGTCGTCTCGGTCGAGGGTGTACGGAACGATTGCGTGTTCTCCAGACCAATCTCCACGCCATCGGTTAATGTCACGACCTTGTAACCACGGTCGTAGCGTATCTGTCTCAATCTCGTACTCTCGGCTCTCTCCCTTCGGAACAACTGTGACCGTGTTACCTGTATCGTCGGCAGAGATTCGGTCGGCATTTATCGGCGTGACGAGGAACACGTCGTTCGCGCTGGTCTGTGTTCCAGCAAAAACTGAGTCCGTCACATCCCCTACACTCGCGTCACTTGCCGCATCCATCTTGTGAATGATATTCAGTTCCTCCGGCGGCATCAACGCCCAATACCCGTCATCCAAGTCACCCTGTGGATGGTCGAACACATTGATGAACTCGTCTTCATAGCCGGGGTCGTCACGGTGTTGACGGACTGCTTCGAGGATTGCGGTATCGAGGCTCCGGTTAGTGGGTTCTTTTGTATCACCCTTCACACGGACGCACCGGATTTCATTCTCATTTCGCTCGTTTGCGTCCGGCTCGTCTTCGAGGATGACGATAGCCGGGTAATTCTTCGCATCCTCGAACACACCCGAGTCGCGGAAGTCGTACACCTCTTTGATTCGGCTTTCGCGTAACAGCACACGCCGAAGTCCTTCGCCGTAGTCCGTGGTCATAAACTGATTCGGAGTGATGTATCCGAGTTTTCCGCTATCTTCAGATAACCACTCAAGACCACGCTCATAGAACGGGCCGTAAATATCGTAGTTCCCGGTTGTGGATTCGTACAATTGGTTCATCATCCGCTTCTGATTATCTGGAAGGTTCTGGATACGGACGTAGGGGGGATTCCCCACGACGTAGTCGTACTCCATATAGTTCTTCACGACGAGCGCCAGCACCGTGTCCTCGAACATTTTGAACAGCCGCCCGTCGTTGTGTTCCTCTTTGAGATACCGGACGTTCTCAAGCATATCGTTCACGTAAGGCGCGAAGAACTCCTCGACACCAGAGTACTCCTGCGAAGTGTGCTGGTTGACTCGCTCCTCAAGACCGCTTTGGTACGTCCAATCGAAGTCACCGCCGAACTCCTCAGCGAGGGCCATATGGTCTTTAACGGTGTCCAGAACGCCTTGTAGAGCCGCAAAGTACTCCCCGAAGTTCCCCACACCCGTCTCCAACTGGATGGTGTCGAACAGCGGCATCCGAACACGACGAACGAGGAACCCGTCTTCCGTCTCAGCGGCTTCGTCCTCATCGACTTCGACCGGAAGGGGGACGGGAATCCGCACGTCCTGCTCGTCCTCGGTCATCGCGTCAAACGTCATCTGTCGTGTCCCGTCGTTGCCAAGGTCGGCCCCGGTGAGTTCCCGTTCGTTCCGTAGAGTGTCTGTCCGGTAGATGGGGAGCCGCCGAATTGTGTAGTCGGGATGAGACTGCTTCGCTTCGCGGTACGCAGGGAGGATTGCGACGACGAACCGAATCTGTGCCATCAGGACGGCGAACGGGTGAATGTCGAGTCCGACAACTCTCGGGCGCGTACAGAGGTCTTGGAGATGGTCTTTCCAGTCCGGGTCGTCCTCGTAGCGTTCCACGTCAGCGAGATACCGCTCAACGGCTTCGACAAGGAACGTCCCCGACCCACAGGCCGGGTCGATGAGGCGTTCACCGGAGACGCCGCGCTCGTAGCCGACGCCGTCCATAATGTAGTCGATGACCGGCTGAGGCGTGTAGAACTCCCCGAGTGCTTTGCGCGTCTCCGGGTCGAAATACCGCTGGTAGAGGTCACCGAGGAGGTCGCCTTCTACGTCGCCAAAGTCGAACCGAAGAACGTTGAAAAAGACCTCGGCTACGGCGCGACTGAACCGATTCCGTGTGGCTTCGCTGATACGGGTAACACCGCCTTCGTCACCACGACCAGTCGCCACAGCCTCGAATTGACTGGCACCAGTCTCGTGTCCTCGCGATATTTCTTCCTTGTAGCCGTCAGTCCACCACACAAAAATGTCGTCTTGGAACAGCCCTTCGACCAACTGCTCTTGCATATCGTCGATGAGGTTGTCAGCGGCGACGGGGAAGGCGTCAAGATTGATGCTCTGACCGAATCCCTGTAACCCTCGGAAGTAGTCGTCCATCCCGTCGTAGCCGGTTCCCGCAAAGAAGTCGTGGTCTTCTGTGGCCTTCGCAAGGAGGAGCCGCGCGAGGAGGGCGTGGCCGCTTTCGAGGCAGAACATAAAGTCCCGTAGCGACTGATTCCCGTCGATGAACGGCTCCCACGAACTCGGCACCTCGTCCGGCTCGCTCGCATAGGTTGCCTCCCAAAAATCGTACGCCCCTTTGACGAATTTTGCCTCCTGCTCATCGCGGAGTTCTTCGAGCAAGTCCATCATCCCGGTCACGAGGTCGGCAAACGGACTGCCTTCTTCGAGCCGGAAGGTGTCGAAGAAGTGTTCCTGTCCGAGTTCTGCCTGCTCGTCAAGCGGGATTGGGTCAAGGTCTTCGAGGAACTGGTTCACGTCATCCGCACTCGTGAGGTCGAACTCGCGTTTCTGGAGGGCGCTCACGAGGTCGCGGGCATCACTCTCAGTAATCGACGCCGTCGATACCGCGATGAGCGGGTCATCGACGCCCCGTCGATAGAGCCGCAACTCCTCGCCGTTTGTCAGAACACCGTACTCAGCCCGCAAGAACTCCATATAGCCGAACAATTGCGATTCGTGGGGTGGAAGGTCGCGTCCGGTCGTTTTGAACTCGTACACCGCAGTCACGGCTTCGTTCGAGTCGAGAGTGATGTAGTCCGGGCGTCGGTCGTCGGGAAGGGTGAACTCGCTTCGTAGGTCGGTTCCAGTACCTTCGTAGTCAAGCGCGTCGTAGAACCCGTGTTCGAGAAACAGATTCTCCACGTCGCGCTCGCTCATATCGTCGTCTGTCTGCTGAGCGATTGAACGCAAGGAATCGTGGAGAGCGGAGGCATCCGGCATTAATGAGTTCCAGTCGTCCACTCATCAAAAAAGTGAGTGAAAATGATATGAAATAGCGAGTGACTGTAAAATATATAAGAAAATTAGTATGAAAGTATAACTACCAGATAAATATAACAAATATTGGTCTTTGCCATCAATAGGAATTTTACTGCGCCGTGTCCCGAATCCACAGCAGGCCCGTAGAGAGGTTTGTTTCTCTTGTAGGATACCCTACCCCTCGGAAGCCTGTAGGATGCTTCTGTGAGCCATGTGTTGCCTTACGTATGATTTCTAACCCTGTTTAGTCGGGAGTACTCTGAGATATATTGGAATAACCCGAAAAATCGCTGAAACACAGCCATAGACAGAACGCTTAGAGTGGCTTCATAAGCGACTTTAGGTTTCTAACGAGGAAAGCCATTCAACACCCCCTCATATCTCACTCACCGGCTTGTCAGAGTGCTTAAAATTAGCATCACAGCCAAGCAGTATTCCAAGTCACGCATCCATCTCCGAGCGTTACGCCACGCCCCACGCGGGCGCACTGCTGTAGCGCCACATCAAATGGGTCGGTACTATGGGCACTACAGAGTGAGGCAACATACACTACTCAATCACTAATCCATATTCAACTCACGAGTTTGAGTTACTATTCACACCGATGACGCCGGCATTGTAATAGAACTTTGCTGTTGAATTAGACCTCGTTGAACTGAACCTCACCGAATTGAATTGGAATTGCTCACAGTACTAGCCTAACAACCGTTCTAATCCACACTACAGAGAACTACCATCTATCGGGCGGCTACACACCTTGTATGGGTCACAAGAGTACCAAATCTGTTGAGCAACTCCGCGAACCATCTGCTCGACCTCCACGCCGGCTCATCGCGCGTCTCACCGAGGTCGGCCAGCAAGATGGGCGCGAGTAGTGAAGAAATACCAGAAAAATTAATAGTATATTTATTTGGTAGTAGTGCGTCGTGCGGATTCGGCTTCTTCCAGACGCCCTCCGATTACCCGGCGACCGTCAGCGAGCCGGTCGTTGCAGTGAGGGTGCGTGTTCACAGACTCAAAAGCCTCCTTGGACTCACGTTCAAGATACTCGTGTATCGAGAAAATCGACGCTTGAGACGACAACAAAAAGCCTCCAACTCACTATCCGTCGAAAGCCGTCGAATGATAAAACTCCGAAATTGCGTTCAAAATCGACGGAATACTGAGGCCGAGTTACGTATATACACGCGAGCGCCCGGCCCCTCGTGTGCCAACCGCTCTGTCGGGCCTCTATGGTAGGCCCTTCTATTGTCGTTGAGAGAGAGCCGGAACAGCGGGGTCTTGCTTGGTGTAGTGGGGCGCGATGAGGGAGGAGTAGTCCTTGCTAACTCTATCCTGAACTGACTCCCCCTCATCGAAGTGTTCCCTGTGTGGAGAAGAAGGAGAGACTATAGAGAGGTAGTAGAGGAGCATACAGAAGGTTGTACTCGGTGGTACAATTCTCTGCGGTTTGGTCTAAAAATTCGCTCCGATGAGGCCGGGACAGACACAGCAGGACTGTAACCGCAGGTTTGAACTCAGGAACTCAACTTCACCGCAGAGAGTTAACCCCGCGTCATCGCTCTCGAAATCGGAGAGACGTACCTCGAACTACGGCACTATTGAACAACACTGCGGTAGTAGTACAGAGGGTAGAACCTCAAACTCCGTTCGCATTTCCCTCACTCTATAGACAACGTCTATTAACCTAAAAATACCGATGTATATTCATCAACTTGCCTTCTACTGGTTTTGTTAATATCCTATAGAGAATCAGATATTTCTAAGATGGTCCCGACGCTGTTCCGCTTTCTTTTGTTCCCCACGTCGGTCGTAATGCTTCTCAAGTACATCCAAACTCACATTCATACGGTCGCTAACAACCTTCTGCGGCACGTCTACCGACAAATGATGAGTTATTGACCCTCGACGTATTGCGTGGGGACTCACACTTGATGGACAGGTACTCGCCTTATAGTTCTCTAATGCTTCGCAGGAGTCTATCTCGCGGTCGTGAGGACACTCCCCAGTGTATTCACAAGGACGTGTGATACGGTAGATACTGTCTCGGAGTGTCGATTTAGCGGGACGACCGCTCCGGCTTGAGAATAGCGGGTTTCGTCCCTCATCATCCGCCCCCTCCTCGCGATTATATTGGAGGTACCCATCCAGCGCGTCACACACATCGGCGCTCAGTGAGAGATACCGCTCACCTTCGGTCTTGTTTTTGAGCCGCGTTCCCGTCTCGGGACGGTGGTGGAGTTCGAGATACTGTTCCTCCCCGTCATAGTCCCCTATATCAAGACTGTGTGCGGCTCCGATTCGGATGCCAGTATGCCACAGTACCTCAATAAGTGCGTGTGTGCGAGTCGCATACTCGAATTGCCGAAGATACTCAAGTAGTTGCTTCGCCGCCTCCTCGCTGAGCATCGCTGTTCTTCGGTCCTCAGTCTTTTCGAGAGAGGGCAACAATATTGTATCATGTATTCCGCTTTCCACCGCATCAATATTCTCGCACCATCTCACAAAGACACGTAGAGTTGAGAGTTGCGTGACCATCGTGACGTTGTTGAGGTCGCCGTCCTCACGCCGCCACATTCTGTACTGTTGAAGACCACGTGCTGAGAGTTCGTTCAGATTGTCAATCTCCGCGACTTCACGGCACCATCGGACAAAGTGTTTGAGACGGTAGTGATGTGCTTGAATTGTACTCTGTGAGACTTCCTCCTCACGCTGTGAGAGATACATCTCTTTGGCCTTCGCCGGATGGATTGGTTCGAGGTTCGTGTTTGAGCGCATAGTTATATTATATAGAGAAGGACAATAAATTTAAAGTCTTAAAGTATGTGTCAATAAGTCTTTGAGAGAACGAATAGCATAGAACCATAGGAAACATCAAATCCGCTAATTGCTCTTGTGCGTGCCCCGTACATCGTCGAGGCTACGAACGCTACCGCCACCTCAAAGTAGAGAAACGGACACTTGCGCTCACCCTATCAGCGGGCCAGTCGTTCTTCAAGCATCTGTGGAGTGTCCAACCCCCACGGTGGAGAGCGACAAAACGGACTCCACGACGCTCGCGGAACGACTGCGTACTGACGGCGGTGTGATTGTCGAGGAACAGCGCGATGACGCCCGCGGCCTCATCGAAGCCGAACACGAGTGTCCGAACGGCGAGAAGTGGTGTTCCGGGCCGGACGCTGATTCCACTCCCCTGCTTTGCGTGCTTCCAGTCCACGGAGAACGAGTGATGGCGCTCTAATGTGACCCACCCCACGTTGGGGATATTGGTGACGGCGAGCCGGAACGCGAGCCTGACCCTGACCGTGTCTGCGAGCGGGAGGTGGAGCGACGGGGCGGGAAGTGAGGGAGGACTAACTTTGCCCCCGCCTCATCGCAAATCAACGCGAATGAGCGGATTCACCACGGGCGACCGCGTTCGGGTAGACATTCCTGATATGACCAACCCCGACCACGAACGATACCACAGGCAACACGGGACGGTCGTGGATGTACTGGAGGATGACGCGAGCCGAACAACTGGCGACAAACGCGATACGACGATTTTCTGTGTCGAACTCGAAAACGAGGAGACGGCTGATTTTCGCTGGCGTGACCTACGACCATCGATTGAGTGAAGTTTTCCATACATCAGGTAGCCGAGAAGGATATTGCTATCCGCCAATTTATCGCATAATACTAACCACCGATTATAACCGGTTAGAGCAGAACGGTCAAACAGTTCCAATTGTGTTTGTCGAATTAACAGGAGCGGCGACTGCGTTTGTTGGTCTTCTCGGGATTGGGATAATCGGTTGTTGTGGCTCTAAACAGCAACAACAGCAACAGATTACAGTTCCTGATAACAGTAGTTCGAAGCCAAAACGGATTTGCCCCGATTGTGGAATGGAGAACCCACCGGAAGCGAACCATTGCGGAGACTGCGGTTTCACTTTCAAGTCTTCTGGAGACGGAGATGACAAGTAGCGATTCTGATGAGGTTTCGCCGGGTGATTGGAATTATCGTCACGATACGAATAACGACGATGAGACATTATCCGCGAATACTGACGCACTAACTTCGTGGGGTATCGTTATCATCGCTTTTCTTGTGGGCGGGATTGGTAGCGTAGTTATCATCCCGAGTAGCAACTTTTTATCATTCTTGTTCTTTGGAAGTTTGGTAGCATCCCCATTTTGGATTATATTCACAGAATTGGGGGCAACGTGGTTTATGAATAGGGTTGTTGAATCAGGCTCAAACCAATCGAACCAGACTAACAATACTACTAAAGAATCTCGTAACAAGATTATTTGTCAGGACTGTGGCTGGCAGAATACTCAAGAAAACAATTACTGCCACGACTGCGGCACGGAGTTAACTAATTAATGGCTGAAGATACGCCAAGAGGGATTGACGATGCTGAGGAAGATTCCGAGTCGCCGGCAAATGAAAATACTCCAAAAAAATCCCGTCTCGACAAAGACATTTTAAGAATAGTTGTATTATTTGGGTCGATGGGACTGGGAGCCGTTCTTGGTTTAGGTTTCCTTATTAGAGGAAACCTCATAATGGCGGGTATATCTTTCCTGATAGCCTCCGGTATTCCAGTACTTATGGCAACACTTGAGAAGTCGCTACACGAAAACAAGCCTTCCTCAACAACGAAAGAATGCCCTGAATGTGGCTGGCATAATCATCAGGCGAACAATAATTGCGTAGATTGTGGAGAGACGTTTCCAGATAGAGCAGACCATCAACAGACCAATCGTTCAAAATACATCTGCCGAAATTGTGGGTGGCAAAATCCACAGGGCAACAACTACTGTATAGATTGCGGTGAGGTAATTAATGAATAGGATTCTCGATACCCTGTTCTATCTCTCAAACAAGATTTTTCGACCATATCCTTTCTGTCACTCCCGACCAGACCGGTCATTATCCTATCACGGGCGGTACTTTGGGTTATGTGCCAGATGTATGGGGATGTACGCAAGCGGGGGGCTTACGATTTTGATGACACTCTTGTTGGGACTACCTCTCGACCCCTTGCCAACTGTTCTTTTTGGCGCGCTCCTTTTGATACCCGGAGGTATAGACGGTACTACGCAATTAATCGGCAACCGAGAAAGTACTAACACCCTTCGCGTGCTTACTGGTCTTCTCCTCGGTATCGGTGTAGTGCTTTTTACTACCGGAAGTATCGCGGTTCTCCTTCGTTTTGTGTGAGTAGTTTCCTGAGTAACGCATCAGAGGCCAGCGCCCCCTCATCGCGTTGCGGCACCAGTACTCAAGTCAGTCTAAATAGGTAGAAATGATTTCTGTGTGGAACCTATCGCTACCGATGGAGTGACCGGCCTACCAGATTTGTTCCACCGCGCTGTTGCGCGTTTTCGTGTCTGACGACAGGTACCCTATTCTCTCGTCAAACCAAGCAGGGAGACGCAACACTTCCCCTCATCGCGATAGGGTACGAAAAAGTAGAATAAATATTACGACCGCGTGTGTGGGGACTTTGAGTTAGATGTTGTCGAAGTACCCTCGCCGGTTCTTCATTTCTTGTTTCTTAGTACGCTTGTCGTAATGCTTCTTCAACACATCTGCACTCACGTCCATTCGTTCAGACACCGCTTCTATCGGAACCTCACTTCGACGGGCGTGAGTGATAGCACCCTTTCGGAACGAGTGAGATGCGTGGGAGGAGGGACACTTCGAGGCGGCGTGATAGGAATTTGCCGCATCACAGTCCTCGGGGCTTCGGTCGTGAGGACAATCAAGCCCGTACTCACACGGACGGGTAGCCCGATAGCAGTTGCTACGGATAGAGGTCTTGGAGATACGACCCTGTCGAGTCGTCAGTAACGGTTCACGTCCAAAATCGTCTGTTTTAGCGAATCGATGATGGTTGATGTAGTCCTGAACAATCTGGTTGATTTTCGGCTTGAGGGAGACGACGCGCTCGCCTTCTTTGCCGTTTTTCAGCGGAGTACCCTTGTCCGGGCGGTGATGGATTTCGAGCGTGCGCCCCTCATCGTGATAGTCATTGAGGTCGATGGCTCGAAGCGCACCGTTTCGCATCCCGGTGTGCCATAGCAACTCGATGATTGCGTGTTCGCGCTGAGAGTAGTTGAAGTTCCGCTGATATTCGATGATGGCTTGCGCGGTGTCGCTGTCTATGTAGTCATCGTTCACGTCCTCCTTGTTCTTCATCGTCGGTGGGTCGATGTAGTCAGCAAGGCCGGGTTGGACGGCGTCGATACTCTCACAGAAGTCGATGAAGACTTTGAGAGTACTCAGTTGGGTCGCCATCGTGACCTTGTTACAGTCGCCCTTCTCCCGTCGCCATTTCTTGTACTGGTGGAAGTTCCGCCCACTCAGGTCGTTCATATTATTCACGTCTCCCTCGGTACCGCACCATTCAACGAACGGAGAGAGTCGGTACTTGTGCGCCTTGTAGGTCGCGTCGGCCAGTTCGCCGCGACGGTTTTCGAGATACCACTCCTTTGCTTCCTGCGGTTCGATTGGTTTGAGGTCGGTTGTCATTAGCGGGCCTCGCGCTCAACACACTAACGACGACACCTTGTTCCGTCACACCGAACGCCCGTTTGTGGTGCGTAGCGGGCCTGATACGTTCAAATCGCGCCCGGCCCGCTTTCTGAAGGACGGATACCGAGTCAGCGAGCGATGAGCCACTCAGGTAGCCGTCGCAGCGCGAGGGGCCCGAGCGAGCCCGCTCACTCCAAGAACCGCGACTGGACGTCTTCGGACGGCATCATACACCGGTCCTTCTTGCCGAACCACCGGTATCGGTGGTCGGCGACGAAGTCGTAGAGACGGTCGCGGACCGATCGGGGCAGGTACCGGAACGGCGAGAGGAGCCGGTAGAAACCGCCCAGTCCCGTCGCGATCCGGAGTATCGCCGCCGACTTGACGTAGCTCTCTCCGTCCTCGATCAGGACGACCGAGTCGAGCTCGTCCCTCGGCAGGTCGTGCTCGGCCAGCAGCGCCTGTCCGACGTCGGACTGCAGTGAGGCGAACCGGTACTTGCCCTCGTCGTCGCGCGGGAGAATGAACTGCACGAACCCGCTACAGAGGTTGCAGACGCCGTCGAAGAGCACGATCGCGTCGGCCTCAGCGGTCTCTGCGTCCATCGGTATGGTCGTACGCGCCCGCCCCAATTCACGCTTCCGGTCGCCGCGGCCCCGACTGTATCCCGCTCGCGGCCGACGCGGCGAGAGTCAAACGAACGTTTCAATATACAACAAGCTTATGCCGGCCGAACTGAGATTCCTGCTGAACTCTCCGCTACGAAATTATGGAACGAACGCCCTCCACCGACACCGCTCGGTCCCGACTCTCGAACGCCGTCGATCGGCTCTCCGCGGCGCTCGCCGCGCGGGTCGCGGTCGACCTGCGCGCGCTCGCCGCCTTTCGGATCGGGCTCGCGACGCTGTTGCTCGCCGACCTCGCGCGGCGCTCGCGTTCGCTGACGGCCTTCTACACCGACTACGGCGTGCTCCCGCGACGCGCGTACGTCGTGGACTACTCGACGACTCCCTTGCCGCACACGCTCTCGGGGGAACCGTGGGCCGCGGCGCTGCTGTTCGCCGTCGCCGGCGCGTTCGCCCTCGCCCTCCTCGTCGGGTATCGAACGCGGGCGGTGACGCTCGTCTCCTGGCTGCTGCTGCTCTCCGTGCAAGCCCGGAACCCGATGGTGTTGAACGCGGGGGACAGCCTGCTGCGCATGCTGCTCTTCTGGAGCGTGTTCCTCCCGCTCGGCGCGCGCTGGTCGGTCGACGCCG